>NZ_DAIPIW010000094.1:0-8129 GCF_036770585.1 Yoonia sp.
TCCTTGACCCGCGCGGGCTCGATCCACTCGGTCTTGACCCCTTGCAGGGCATTGGCATGGGCCGTGCGCTTGTAGCCGCGCACCTCGTGCTGGGTCTGGGCCAGCATGATCACCCCGCGGGGCGAAAACATGACGTTGTAATTCAGGTCCTGGCTCATCGTTTCGTAAAGAGAGCGCGACTTTTCGTAGATCGCGGCCGATGGGTCCTGCAGATAGTTCGAGCGGATGATCGTCGTGTTCCGGCCCGTGTTGCCACCGCCCAGCCAGCCTTTTTCCAGCACCGCCACATTGGTGATGCCGAAGGTCTTGCCAAGGTAATAGGCCGTCGCAAGGCCATGCCCGCCCGCGCCCACGATGATCACATCGTATCTCTTTTTCGGCTCGGCCTTCGCCCAGGCGCGGTCCCAGCCAGTGTGGTTGCGCATCGCTTCGCGGGCGATGGCAAAGGCAGAATATCGTTTCATCGGCATGACAGAATCCCTGACGGCAGGCACGGGGGCCCACCTGACCCTTATCTGGACCGCCGCGATCCGCAAGTGGTTGCCCAGAGCGGCGTCTGTTCTTCTGTTTACGACATGTGTGTCGCAGGCGCCTCTGCCCTATGGTCGCAGGCCCTTTTCTCTGGGCGGCAAGACCGTTATGTGACCCCCGAACAAGAGCGGAAATGACATGGTTTTCTGGATCGTCTGTGCGGTTTTGGCGCTGTCCGTCAGCGCGATCATGGTGACCCCGTTGCTGCGCGCGCGCGCGGGCGCCGCCGAAAACCCCGACATCGCCATCTATCGCGCCCAGCTTGACGAAATCGACCGCGATCTGGAACGCGGCCTGCTCGAACCCGAAGAGGCCGAGCGCGCCCGGGCCGAGGTCGCCCGCCGTCTGCTGGCCGCCACCAAAGAGGACCGCCCCGGCGACCGTGCGGGCGGGCCCACGAAGGTCACCTCGGCTGTGCTGGCTGTCGCGACCCTTGCCACGGCCTTCGGCATCTACTGGGTGGTCGGCGCGCCCGGCTATCCCGACCTGCCCCTGCAGGCGCGGCTCGATGCCAGCGAACGGATGCGCGAAAACCGCCCCTCGCAGGCGGCACTCGTCGCTGCGGCCCCCACACCGCCGCCGGTCGATGCGACACAGGACTATCTGGAGTCCATCGCGCAACTGCGCGAGATCGTGCCGGCCCGTGGCGACGACCTTGAAGGATGGGAACTGTTGGCCTTCCACGAGGCGCAATTGCGCAACTACGCCGCCGCCGCCGCCGCACAGGAACGCGTCATCGCCCTGAGGGGCGATCAGGCGCTGGTCTCGGACTATCAGCGGCTGCTGGACCTCAAGGTGGTTGCCGCCGGCGGGCTTGTCTCGCCCGAGGCCGAAGAGCTGATCCGCGGCATCCTTTCGCGTGACGACGGCAATATCGCCGCGCGCTATTATCTGGGTGCGCTTTACAATCAGACCGACCGCCCCGACATCGCGCTGCGCCTGTGGCGGGCGATCATCGAAGGCGGCGATCCGATGGATTTCCACGTGGCCAGCGCCCGCGCGCAAGCCCCCGATGCCGCCTTCCGCGCCGGGGTCCAATACGCCCTGCCCGAAACCCGCGGCCCGTCCTTCGAGGATATGAACGCCGCGCAGGACATGTCGCCCGAAGACCGTCAAGCGATGATCGGCAACATGGTCGCAGGTCTTGCCAACCGTCTGGCGACCGAGGGCGGCCCCGCGCAGGATTGGGCGCGCCTGATCCGCGCCTATGGGGTCTTGGGCGATCTCGACAGCGCGCGGACCGTCTGGGACGAGGCCCAGCAGGTTTTCGTAGGCTCGATGCGCGGCATGGAAATCCTCACCAATGCCGCCCGCGACGCAGGCGTTCTGACCGAATGATCTGCCCCTCGCCCGAGACCTTTGCACAAGCGATCCCCCCAACCGGCGCCATCGCGGGTCTCGATCTGGGAACCGAAACGATCGGCGTTGCCGTGTCGGATGTGCTGCGCTCGGTCGCGACACCGCTTCTGACGATCCGCCGCAAGAAATTCGGGCTTGATGCCGCCAAGCTGCTGGAGCTGACAACCCACCGCATGGTCACCGGCCTTGTGCTGGGGCTGCCGATCAACATGGACGGCAGCGAAGGCCCGCGCGCCCAGTCGACCCGCGCCTTTGCCCGCAATCTGGAACGACTCACCCCGCTGCCGATCACCTTCTGGGACGAGCGTTTGTCGACCGTGGCCGCCGAAAGGGCGCTCCTCGAGGCGGATACGACACGAAAACGTCGCGCAGAGGTGATTGATCACGTCGCCGCAGGGTATATCCTGCAAGGACTGCTGGATCGTCTTGCGCATATGAAAGGCACGTTGTGAGCAAACCGGAAAACACCGATCACATCTGGTCGCGGGCCGAAATCGACAGCCCCTGCATCAAGATCTGCGTGATCGAACCCAAAAGCCGCCTTTGCACCGGCTGCCTGCGCTCGATCGACGAGATCGGCGCATGGTCCCGCATGACCCCCGAGGCGCGCCGCGCGATCATGGCAGACCTGCCCGCGCGCGCCGGCCAGATCACGAAACGCCGGGGGGGACGCGCGGGGCGGTTGGGTTAGACGGGTGCGACCCCATCGCTCGTGCGTGTGGCCATCATCCTGAGAGCATTGCCGTAAGCTGCCTCTGTCAATTGCCGAACCTCGCCGAGTCGAGAAAGCGCCTCGGTTCCGGCGCGGGCCTTTCGACGGCGAAAATCCACGATCACGGCACCGCCCTTACGAACCTTGGCAGAGAAATATTTCATGTAAGTTTCCACTGGATAGTGAAACCCACATGAGATGAAACTGACGCTCAGATCGACATCATCGGTCGTCAGAGGGTCGTTGAGCTTCGGGTTGCACAGGGTGATTGCGCTATCCGCGACATCATTGGCCATCAGGAACTGGCGCGCGGTCGCAAGATTGGCATAGGCCGCCCCTGACTCTCGAAAGCCAAAATGCCGAGCATCGGTTTCCTCAAGATCGATCAGACAAAGTCGACAACCGAAATCACGGTAGGCGAAAAGGTCGAACATCGCATAGCCGCAACCGATATCCGACAGCCCCTGTGGCGCGACCCGAAGCAGGTCCTGTCGAATTTCCTGATATTCCAACCAGATTACCGCTGCGGCACGCCGCACCAGTACGTCACCCATCCGGTCGGCCAAGGCGCGGGCAGGACCAGTGTCTCCTTCGGACCAGGCACCCACTATTCGGCCCGGCCTCGGTTGGTCACGGATAATTTCCGAACGCTGCAGGATCAGATTGACAACATCGTCCAACTGGAAAGCGCTGACATTTAGTCCACGGATCATTTCGGTATCGCTTGCATCGGCCAGCTGTTCAAAAGTGATCATCCTGCAGTTCCACCTTTGCGCGGAAACACGAAACACCTGTCCCGGCGGATCATCAGCCAGAGCGGCATGGCGGGTTTCGGCAGGAAGACCGAGGGCACGATGGCCTTCAGGATCGAGCCGTCGTAATCCATCCGGAACTCCACCAGACTGGAGGCCCCCATGAACCGCGCGCGTTCCACCACACCGCGCGCGGCGGTGCCGTCTTCGGGTGTCGGGTTGGGGCCGCGCCCGCCACGATCAAAGTCGATCTTGATGTGCTGGGGGCGGATCACGATGTCCACCTCGGTCCCGTCCGGCAAACCGGGGGCCAGAAACTGGCCGAAGGGCGTATCGGTCAGGGCGCCGTGAACCTTGCCTCGGATCACATTGATATCGCTGAAGAACCCTGCGGTCGCAAGATCGACGGGCGCGTTGTAGATATTGTAGGGCGCACCGCGCTGCACGATCCGCCCGTCCCGCATCAGCGCGATCTCATCGGCCATGCGCATCGCCTCGCCAGGTTCGTGGGTGACCAGCAGGACGGCGGTCCCCTCGTCCTTGAGCACCGCCAGCGTCTCGTCGCGGATATCGTCGCGCAAGCGGTCGTCGAGGCCGGAGAAGGGCTCGTCCATCAGCATGATCTGCGGTTGCGGTGCCAAGGCGCGCGCAAGCGCCACGCGCTGCTGTTCGCCCCCCGACAGCTGATGCGGATAGTCGTGCAGGTGGCGGGTCATGCCCACGCGGCCCAGCAGGTCATGCACCCGGTCCGTGACCTTGCGCCCCTTCAGCCCGAAGGCCACGTTCTGCGCCACGGTCAGATGCGGAAACAGGGCAAAGTCCTGAAACATCAGCCCGATGTGGCGCGCTTCGGGCGGCAGCTGGATATCGCCGTCGCAGACGGTCGCACCATCCACCGTGATCGCGCCCTCATCCTGCTGGTCGACGCCTGCGATAATCCGCAAGGTGGTGGATTTCCCGCATCCCGACGGACCCAGAAGACAGGTCACCTGCCCGGGCATGACGCGCAGGCTGACGTCATCGACGACACGCCGCCCGCCATATGCCTTGACGATATGCGAAACCTCGAGTCGCGGGATTTGCATGTGGCGCCTGTGATCCTGACGAAAACAATTAGGTATGCAGCACCTAACAACTCCACGCGGGCGGGGCAAGCGCAGGTCTGCCCGCCGTCGCCTCTTGGCCGTCAGATCGTCGCGTTGATCGCCCCGCCGTCAAGCACGATGTTCTGGCCCACGATGAACCCCGCGTGTTGCGAGCACAAAAACGCGCACATCGCGCCGAATTCTTCCCTGGTGCCATAGCGGCGGGTCGGGATCGTCGCTTCGCGCTGGGCCTTGGCCTCGGCCATGCTGATCCCTTGCGCCTTGGACACCCCGGTATCGAGGCTGATCGCGCGGTCCGTGGCATGGATGCCCGGCAGCATGTTGTTGATGTTGACGCCATGCTGCGCCACCTGCCGCGCCGTTCCCGCCACATAGCCGGTCAGCCCCGCGCGGGCCGCGTTCGACAGACCCAGTTGCGGGATCGGTGCCTTGACCGAACCCGAGGTGATGTTGACCACGCGGCCCCAGCCGCGATCGATCATGCCCGGCAGCATCGCCTTCATCAGCGCGATGGGGGCCAGCATATTGGCATCCAGCGCCTTGATGAAATCCTCGCGGTCCCAGTCCGACCACAGACCCGGAGGCGGGCCACCGGCGTTGGTGACCAGAATGTCCACCTGCCCTGCGGCCTCAAGCAATCTTGCCCGCCCGTCGTCGGTCGCGACATCGGCGGCAACCGTCGTCACCGCAACCCCATAGGTCGCGCGGATGTGGGCGGCGGTCTCTTCCAGCGCCTCGGCGCCGCGTGCGTTCAGCACCAGATCGACACCGGCCTCGGCCAGCGCCTCGGCACAGCCGCGCCCCAGACCCTTGGATGAGGCGCAGACCAACCCGCGCTTGCCCTTGATTCCCAGATCCATCGTCCACATCCCCTGTCCAGATTATCTTCGCCGAAGGGAGGTAGCACCGCAGCCCCGATTGGGCAAATCGGTTTTGCGCCCTTCACCTGCCCCCGCCAAAGGTATAACCCATGCGCATGGGATCGCGACCGCTGCGCATCGATGTCTTCAGGGCCTCCGACATTCTCACGACCGATGGCGTGATGAAAGGAGAGACGATCTCTTTTGCCGATGAACTTGTGCTGGACGATACCTTTCAGGTGATCCGCGGACGGCAGGTGCAACCGCTGATGCTGGTCTCGACCGACAGCGGGCTTCATCGCGCGGGGGCAGAGGCGCTGAACGTGCATCTGGATTGCTGCCTCACGCTGATGGGTCCGGACGGCGACACCCACGAGGCGCTGATACTTGTCGCGGTGAAGGACGATCATGCCGCCGACATCTATGTGATGCCGCTGGGTGACCTTGCGCCGCTGACCGACTATCGCCTTGTCGGGATCGCGCGCCACACGGCGACCCGACGCTTTGCCGAAGCGGCAAGCGGCTCTTTCGCCAAGGGAACCCGTATCACCTTGTGCGACGGCGCCATGTGCCCGATCGAGGCCCTGCGCGAGGGCGATATCGTCCTGACCCGCGATGCAGGGCCACAACCGGTGCGCCGGATCACCAGGGCCACGTTGCGCGCAACGGGCAGCTTTGCGCCTGTGGTGATTGCAGCCGGGGCGCTGAACAACGAAGGGCCCCTTGCGCTGCGCCCGGACCACAGATTGTTCGTCTACCAGCGGCAGGACCAGCTTGGCGCGGGCCGTCCCGAGGTGCTGATCAAGGCGCGGCATCTGGTGGACGGCAAGAAGATCATCCGCCGCAAGGGCGGGTTCATCGACTATTATCAACTGGTCTTCGATGACCACCACATCATCTTTGCCGAAGGTATCGCGGCTGAATCGCATCTGGTGGACCCCGCCCCCCCCGCCGATCTGCCGGATCGTGCCAGCCTGCCTGCCGCCGCGCCGCGCTATCATGACTACGAAGTCAGCGACCCCCTGATCCCGCCGGAAGAGGCCGCAAGACTGCTGCGCGCCGCCTCGGCCGGTCAGGGCGCAGGTGCAGGCGGGGGCGCGGGCGGTGTGACGGTGCCTTCCGCAAAGATCACCAGCGCCGCCGGTCGCAGGACCCCCGACTGATCCACGCGTGCCGCCAGATCAAGTGCTGCAAACCCCGCGATGGGGTTGCCCAGCAAGGTGGCGGACAACACCCCGTCGAAGGTCAGCACCTCGGCGCCCGCCGTCAGACTGCCTGCGTAGTCCAAGGCAAACCCCGCCCCGCCGACAACGCCCGACAGGCTGAGACTGCCGTCATAATCCACGATCCCCGCACCCGCCCTTTCGCCAAAGACATCTGTCACGGCACCGCTGGCGGTCGCGGTCCCGAAAGCCACCGTCAGCGCCGCATCCCCCGCCAGCGACAAAATTCCCGAAGGCTGTTCGATCTGGATCGCTGCGGCACCGGCAAAAGCCGCCTCGCCGGCATTGGGCACCGCAGCATCGGGTGTCAGCGGCATCCCCGGGACACCGGCACCGACGTCCCCCAGAACGCGCAGGCGCTGCGCCTCGTAGATGTCAAGGCGGGCAAGCCGCGGATCGATGCCGGTGCCGCCACCACCACCGCCACCGCCCCCGCAGGCGGCCAGAGCCAAGACCGATCCAACCAAGACACCGCGCGCGTTGAGCATGGGACCGGCGTATCACCGCTTCGCTATTCTTTGGTTAAAGGCATCGCCCCGATTGCCCTTTCGCGCGCCAGCGCATAAAGCACCGCCCATGACAAATCGCCCTGCCCTGCCCCCCGAGATTGCCCGCCGCCGGACCTTTGCGATCATCTCGCATCCCGATGCGGGCAAAACCACGCTGACCGAAAAGTTCCTGCTTTACGGTGGTGCCATCCAGATGGCCGGACAGGTGCGCGCCAAGGGCGAGGCGCGGCGGACGCGCTCGGACTTCATGCAGATGGAAAAGGACCGGGGGATTTCGGTCTCGGCCTCGGCCATGTCCTTCGATTTCGGCAAATACCGCTACAATCTGGTCGATACCCCCGGCCACTCGGACTTTTCCGAGGACACCTACCGCACGCTGACCGCCGTTGACGCCGCCGTCATGGTGATCGACGGCGCAAAAGGCGTGGAAAGCCAGACGCAGAAGCTGTTCGAGGTCTGCCGCCTGCGCGACCTGCCGATCCTGACCTTCTGCAACAAGATGGACCGTGAAAGCCGCGACACCTTCGAGATCATCGACGAGATTCAGGAAAACCTCGCCATCGACGTGACCCCTGCGTCATGGCCGATCGGTGTCGGGCGTGAATTCATCGGCTGCTACGATATCCTGGGTGACCGGCTGGAACTGATGGACCGCGCCGACCGCAACAAGGTCGCCGAAAGCATCGAAATCAACGGGCTGGACGATCCCAAACTGGCCGAACATGTGCCGGCGAATCTGTTGGAAAAGTTCCTTGAAGAGATCGAGATGGCCAAGGAACTGCTGCCGACGCTCGATCCCGCATCGGTCCTCGACGGGTCGATGACGCCGATCTGGTTCGGGTCAGCCATGAACAGCTTTGGCGTGAAAGAGCTGATGAACGGGCTTGCGACCTATGGGCCGGAACCGCAGGTTCAGTCCGCCGACCCCCGCAATATCGCCCCCGAGGAAAAGACCGTCGCCGGTTTCGTCTTCAAGGTGCAGGCCAATATGGACCCCAAGCACCGCGACCGCGTGGCCTTTGTCCGCCTTGCCTCGGGCCATTTCGAGCGCGGTATGAAGCTGACCCACGTGCGGTC
>NZ_DAIPIW010000095.1:0-8058 GCF_036770585.1 Yoonia sp.
CAACGGCACCGATGATCTCGACAATCTGATCATGCTGATGGCGAAGCTGCCCGGGCTCGGGCCGCGTTCGGCGCGGCGTGCGGTGCTGCATATGATCAAGAAGCGGTCGCTGCTGTTGCTGCCCTTGGCCGATGCCCTGCACAAGGTCGGCACCAACGTGCGCGAATGCCTGAACTGCGGCAACATCTGCACCGGTGATATCTGCGACATCTGCGCATCGGCGAAACGCGGCAACGGACAGATCGCCGTGGTCGAGGATGTGGCCGATCTCTGGGCGATGGAACGCAGCGGCGTCTTCAAGGGGCGCTATCATGTTCTGGGCGGCACGCTGTCGGCGCTGGATGCGATCGGACCCGATGAATTGCGGATCCCCAAGCTGGTCGACCGGATCAGATCGGAAGAGATCACCGAAGTCATTCTCGCCCTGGGGGCCACGATCGACGGGCAGACCACGGCGCATTACATCGCCGATCAACTGCCCGGCATCACCGTCACATCGCTGGCCCAGGGTGTGCCCGTCGGCGGAGAGCTCGACTATCTTGACGAAGGCACGATCACGGCGGCGCTGAACGCGCGCAAGTCACTTTGACTTTGACGCCACCGTCCGCGCCAGCTCATCCGCCAGAATGTCGAAGACGACCCGGATCCGGCGACTGGTGCGCAAGGCGCGGTGGGTGGCCAGCCAGACCGGAAAGGTGATCGGCGGCAGATCAGGCAGAACCCGCACGACATCCGCGGTTGCAGGCATGAAGTCGATCGGCCCGACCACGATGCCAAGCCCGGCACGCATCATTTCCCACATGATGACCGAGTTTTCGGAAACGGCGCAAAACCGCTCTGGCGCGATGGTGACGCCCCGCTCTTTCAGAAAGGCCAGTAACTGATCGGTGTCACGCGGGCCGATAAAGCTGTGTTTGCCGAGGTCCTCCAAAGACTGCGGGTGCCCGTGTCGCGCAAGATAGGTGGCGGCGGCAAAGAAACCCGCCGTGGCATCGGGCAAACGCCTTGCGATCAGATCCGGCTGGGTCGGCTGGACATGGCGAATGGCGATATCGGCATCGCGGCGGATCAGGTTCTCGATCCGGTCCGAGGCGATGATCTCGACGATGATCCCGGGGGCTTCGTTGCGCAACCGCATCAGGACGCGCGGCAGAAACCCTGCGGCGAGAAGATCATTGGCGGTGATCACCACACGGCCCGCGATATCGTCCGACTGACCGCTTGCAACCATCGAAATGCGGCTGGCCGCATCCCCCATCGCCTGCACATGTTCCAAAAGGTCGCGCGCCGCGGCGGTCATGACCAGCGACCGCCCCGCGCGTTCAAAAAGCGACAGACCAAGGTCGGCCTCCAGCGCTGCGATCTGCCGCCCGACCGTCGGCTGCGTCGACCCAAGGGCCCGTGCCGCCGCACTCAGCGATCCTTCCTCGGCGGTTGCGAAGAAGGCGCGCATCTGGTTCCAGTCGAATGAGACAGCCTGCCAATTCATACGAAAATGTATATGTCAGCCGCAAGAATTCGCAATGTCTCTTGCATGGCCGAATGGGTAAATTGCCCCTGACCACAGCAAGGACACGCCAAGATGAGTGACGCCAAGTTCTGGGACAGGGCGGCCGAAAAATACGCCGCCTCGCCCATCAAAGACATGCAGGCCTATCAGGACACGCTGGACCGGGCGCGCCACTATCTGCGCCCCGGGGACCATCTGCTGGAGGTCGGTTGCGGCACCGGCACGACGGCGCTGAAGCTTGCGCCCGCCCTGCGCCATATCACGGCCACCGATGTCTCGGGCGGGATGCTGGCCTTCGGCGAACGCAAGAAAGCCGCGCAAGGGGTCGGCAATGTCACCTTCCTACAATCCGAGATCATGCAGCCCGTCCCGGGCGCCCCCTTCGATGCGATCTTCGCCTCGAGCATCCTGCATCTGGTCGACGACCTCGACGCGGCGCTGGGGCACCTCTTCGCGCAGGTCAAACCCGGCGGATACGTGATCTCGAAAACCGCCTGCCTGAAGAATATGGCGGTCTTCATTCCCCCGATGATCAGGGTCATGCAGATGATCGGCAAGGCGCCCCATGTTCTTGTGTTCAGCAGGGACGAACTGGATCAGGCATTCCGCAAGGCGGGGTTCCGGCTGGTGGAAACGGGCCACTTCGGCAAGAACCGCTATACCCATTTCGTGGTAGCACAGCGCCCCTGAACGCAAAACGCGGCACCGTTTCGGGCGCCGCGTTCAAGTGTCAGGTGATCACGGGGATCAATCCTCTTTGTCGTCGTCATCGTCATCCGGCAGGTTGAAAAAGCTGTCGGCATCGCTGATGTCGCGATCATCCTTTTCCTCTTCCTCCACCTCGTCGCGCGGATCGGAGAGGCTGAAGGTTTCCAGACCGGCCATCGCACTGGGCATCTTGGGCTCGGGCGCCATGCCCAGCGATTGTTCGGTGCTGACCAGCTTGCGACGTTCGTCGTCCGACATCGCCTCGCCTTCCTTGGCCTTCTTGGCGTTGGCCTTCTGCACGGCGGCATCAAGCTCGGATTGTTTGCACAGGCCCAGCGCCACCGGATCGATGGGTTCGAGATTGTTGATGTTCCAATGGGTCCGGTCACGGATCGCCTGGATCGTCGGTTTCGTGGTGCCGACCAGTTTCGAGATCTGCCCATCCGACAATTCGGGATGGAACTTCACCAGCCAGTAGATCGAGGCCGGACGGTCCTGACGCTTGGACAGCGGCGTGTAACGTGGACCACGGCGCTTTTCCTCGCCCTCGGCGGCGGCGTAATGCTTCAGGCGCAGCTTGTGCGCCGGATCGGCCTCTGCCTTGTCGATTTCTTCCTGCGTCAGCTGGTTGTTGGTGACCGGGTCAAAGCCCTTGACGCCCACCGCGACATCGCCGTCGGCGATGCCCTGCACCTCGAGCTCGTGAAAGCCGCAAAAGTCGGCGATCTGCTTGAAGGTCAGCGTCGTGTTGTCGCAAAGCCAGACCGCTGTCGCCTTGGCCATGATCGGTTTACCGGACATGTTTCATCTCCATCCTTGCATCGGACAAGCCTTTCCCGCGCCCTGAAGCTGGGCAGACTGTTTTCACAGCCGGGTTCGCGCATTGTCGGGGAACTTATCGGGTATATAGTCGCAGGGTGGGCAAGATGGAAGGTCAAAATGCGCATCCTCGTTTTTCTGATTTCGCTGATTTCGCTGCCCGTCGCGGCACAGGATCGGGCTGGCGCGTTCGACTACTATGTCCTGTCCCTCTCGTGGTCGGCCAATTGGTGCGCGCTGGAAGGCGATGCGCGCAATTCACCGCAATGTGCGCCGGACAGCGGTTTTGGCTGGATCCTGCACGGGCTGTGGCCCCAGTATGAAGCGGGCTATCCCGAATACTGCACGACCAGCGCCCGCCCACCCAGCCGGAGCCAGACCGCCGCAATGGCCGACATCATGGGCACCTCGGGGCTGGCCTGGCATCAGTGGCGCAAGCATGGTGTCTGCACGGGGCTGTCGTCGGATGACTATTATGCGCTATCGCGCGTGGCCTATGGCAGCATCGTCCGGCCACAGGTTCTGCGTGATCTCAAGCGGCCCGTGACCCTTCCGGCAGCGCTGATCGAAGAGGCCTTCCTGCGCGACAATCCCGCACTGCGCGCTGACCAGATCACGGTGACCTGCCGCGACCGCCACATTCAGGAAGTGCGCATCTGCCTGACCCGCGATCTGGATTTCCGCGACTGCGCGCCCGATGTCATCCGCGATTGCAGCTTGGGCGACGCGACTTTCAACCCGATGCGCTGAACGGAAAATGCCGGCCAAGGCCGACATTTCGAAAGGCTTGCAGTCGCGTGCTTATGCGCCCGGTGTCGGCTCGGCCTCGGTCGGGATCACCGCACCATCCTTGAGCATCACCTCACCGCGGGTGTCCTGACAGCGTGGCGTGCCGTCGCGGTTCAGGCGTGGCGTCATGTAGCCTTCGAGACCATCGTCGATATACCAATGCTGACACCCGTCAGGGTCGATCCAGATATTCGCCAGACCATCGATCAAGGGGCCCGCGTCGACGCCTGTATCGGTAATCACCGTCTTGTCCGCACGATATTCACATGCCGCAAGCGCAGTCGCAGCGATAGCCAGAATAACAACCTGTTTTATACCCATTATTTCACACCGTCTTGGAGCGCGATTCGCGCAGTTTGTTTCGGGGGGATTGTAGGCGGGATGGCTAAACAGGTCCATAACGACAAGGCAGAACGGTCCGGAACCTGTCCTATTGTTACGCTCGCGGTCGAAATCATGGCGCCGGATCCCGGCCATGGCGCACCTCGGCCAGCAATTCAGCGGTCAATGGGCTGTCGGGCACGGCCAGCGCTTCGACCACGCTGAAGTGATGTTCGCCCTTGGTGACGACCTGTCGGCACTCCCAGCGGGTGGCAAGCGCGTAGGCCTGCGCAAGAAAGGCGGGGCGTTCATCGCCGCCGACCCAAACGGTGGTCTCGGCCCGGGGTGCAGCCAGATGCACCGGACTTTCGGCCATCGCCTCGGCCGCGTCGATCCTCAGATCGGCGTTCATCGTGGTTTGCATCAAGGGGGCAAGGTCCGCGACGGGCGAGACCGGCACCAGCTTCTCCAGTCGATCTTGCCACCCTGCGGCAGGCCGCGGCACGGCGGCGCGCGCGATCAGTTGGCCACCCGCCGAATGCCCGATCAGCCGGATCGGTCCCGGCACACGCTCGGCAATCGTTGCAATCGCGGTCATGATCTGCTGGCCGATATCCGCGATCCGCACATCAGGGCAAAGATCATAGGACGGCATCGCCACCGTCCACCCCGCCGCCAAGGGCCCCGCCGCCAGATGCGACCAGAAACTCTTGTCGAAGCGCAGCCAATAGCCGCCATGCACGAAAATCACCAATCCCTTTGACAGCCGCGCAGGATGAAACAGGTCGAAGACCTGCCGCGGGCTTTCACCGTAGTAGAGATCGGTCTCGCAGGTCGCGTCATGCCGAAAGGCCGCCGCCGCGGCGGCCCATTTGTCAGGGTATCCGTCACCGCCCGGAATATGGGCCGCATTCTGATAGGCGTCGTCCATTTCCATCGTCAGCCCCTTTACGCGGTCTGCGCACTAGGATCAAGTAGCGCGAAAACCTGAAGGAGGCCACCATGCTCGACGAAACGACCCCATTGAAGTCTCTTCTGTCGCGTCCCGATCTTGTCTGCGAGGACGCCTTCGTCGCGGGCGAATGGGTCAAGGCCCGCAGCGGCAAGACCTTCGCCGTCACCAATCCTGCGCGCGGCGACGTGCTTGCCCATGTGCCCGACCTGTCACGCGAAGAAGTGGCCGAGGCGATCACCGCCGCCGAGGCCGCGCAGAAACCCTGGGCCGCCCGCGCGGCCAAGGACCGCGCCAACATCCTGCGCAAATGGTTCGACCTGATGATGGCCCATCAGGAAGACCTTGCCATCATCATGACCGCCGAACAGGGCAAACCCCTGGCCGAAGCGCGCGGCGAGGTCGCCTATGGCGCCTCTTTCGTCGAATGGTTCGCCGAAGAGGCCAAGCGCATCTATGGCGAAACCATCCCCGGCCATATGCCGGACAAGCGCATCACCGTGATCCGCCAGCCCATCGGCGTGGCGGCAGGCATCACGCCGTGGAACTTTCCCAATGCGATGATCGCCCGCAAGGTCGCGCCTGCGCTGGCTGCCGGCTGTGCCTTCGTGATCCGCCCAGCCTCGCTGACGCCGCTGTCGGCCCTTGCGATGGGCAAACTGGCCGAAGAGGCGGGGGTGCCCAAGGGTCTCTTCTCGATCGTCACCTCGACCTCGTCCTCGGCTGTCGGCAAGGAATTCTGCGAAAACCCGATCGTGCGCAAACTGACCTTCACCGGCTCGACCGAAGTGGGGCGCATCCTGCTGAAACAGGCCGCCGATCAGGTCATGAAATGCTCGATGGAGCTGGGCGGCAACGCGCCCTTCATCGTCTTCGATGACGCCGACCTCGATGCCGCCGTCGAAGGGGCCATCGCCTGCAAGTTCCGCAACAACGGACAGACCTGCGTCTGCGCCAACCGGATCTACGTGCAGCGCGGCGTCTATGATGCCTTCGCCGCCAAGCTGAAGGTGGCGGTCGAGAAACTGAAGGTCGGCGACGGGCTGGAAGACGGCACCACGCTTGGCCCGCTGATCGAACCGGCCGCTGTCGACAAGGTGCAGGAACATCTGGCCGATGCCCTGTCCAAGGGCGGCGAGATCCTCACCGGCGGCAAGCCGCACGCCCTTGGCGGCCAGTTCTTCGAACCCACCATCGTGACCAAGGCGACCAAGGACATGATGGTCAGCACAGACGAAACCTTCGGCCCCTTCGCCCCTCTTTTCATGTTCGAGGACGAAGACGACGTGATCGCGCTTGCCAATGACACGATCTTCGGTCTGGCATCCTATTTCTACGCCAAGGACATCAGCCGTGTGACCAAAGTGGCCGAGGCGCTGGAATATGGCATCGTCGGCGTGAACACCGGCATCATCTCGACCGAGGTCGCGCCCTTCGGCGGGGTCAAGCAGTCAGGTCTGGGCCGCGAGGGATCACGCCACGGGATCGATGACTACCTGGAGATGAAATACATCTGCACCAGCATCTGATGCCGAAAAAATCTGCCAATCCTGCCAAGGATTGACGAAATCGCGGCGTCTTATCACCGTGATGCGCATGATGACGGATGATCAGGAACTGGCAAGGGCTGCCGCAGCCGGTGACGGCGCGGCCTTTGCCAGCCTGCTCGACCGGCACTATGACAGGCTGTTTGCGCTTTGCTTTCGCCTGACCGGCGCCCGGTCCGAGGCCGAGGATCTGACGCAGGACATCTGCCTTGCCCTGCCTGCGAAGCTTGCCGGCTTTTCCGGCCGCGCCAAGGTGACGACATGGCTCTACCGCGTTGCCGTGAACGCCGCCCACGACCGCCGCCGCAAGCGGGCGCGGTATGCGAAAGCCACCGAAGGCTGGGGCGACTGGGAGACGCGCCGCACCGCAGACAACGCGGAAGCAGCGGCACAGATCGACTGGCTGCATCGGGCCATGACAGCACTGCCCGATGCGCTGCGCGACACGCTGGCACTGACACTCGATGACGTGACCCATGCCGAAGCCGCCGAGATCCTCGGCGTGTCCGAGGGCACGATCAGCTGGCGCATCTCGGAGGCCAAGAAGGCCCTGCGCGCGCTGCGCGAGACGGAGGACAGGATATGACCGACCGCAACGATCTGCGCGATCTCAAGGCCGCCTTGGCGGCGGCGACGCCTGCACCGGATGCAGCACGGCGCGCAAGGAACACCGCGCAAGCGGCAGCCGCCTTTGAAGCGCGCCACCGCAAAGCGGCACCGACCGGTGGCATCTGGTCAAGGCTGAAGGCGGCGCGCATCGGCGGCATCTGGGGCGGTCTTGCCACCGGACTGACCGCCGCTGTCGCCCTTGGAGTGCTTGTCCTGCCTTCGCAACCGGATCAACCTTTGCCGGTCTCGCTTTCGGCACCGGCCGAGGTTTCCTCATCGCTCCGCCAGGCGCCCCCCGCGCCGATGACGACAGAGCCGATGCTGGAACCACAAGCCTTGTCGGACATCGCCGAGATCTCCGCAGCGACCGCAAGCCAGGGCCAGCGGATCGCCGATCCTGTCGCCATGCTGGCAGAGACCCTGTCGCAAGGCGCCCTGCCCGACCCTGCCTCCATCGACCCCACAAGGCTGATCAACGCGCTGGCCGCAGGCCTCCCTGCCGCAGCTTCGGCATCCTATGCCGTGCCGTGGAGTGCGCAGTCCGCCCTGCGCGACAGCGGCGACCCGGATGACCCCCGGCGCTTCACGCTGGTGGCGGCGGAAGGAAATCCGCTTGACCCCGCATCCGAAGGGATCACGCTTGTGATCGCCATCGCCGGTTTCGCCCAGCGCCTTGCCACGGGCGCGGATATGAACGGCTGGGGGTTCACCGACGCGCTGGCCTTGGCGGAAGGCGCTGCCACTGCGGAATATTCGGATGTCATTGCCCTGATCCGCCGCGCGGCGGACCTGGACGCAGGCTA
>NZ_DAIPIW010000029.1:0-32947 GCF_036770585.1 Yoonia sp.
TTTCAGGAATGCGACACGGTCGGCATCACCCGCCCCTGCACCAAGCATAACTGGCTGGTGAAAGACACCGACCGGCTGTCCTCGATCCTGCACGAGGCCTTCCATATCTCGCGGTCGGGCCGTCCCGGTCCCGTGGTCATCGACATCCCCAAGGACGTCCAGTTCGCCACCGGCACCTATACCGAGGCGCGGCAGGTCGAGACGCATTACAACCCGCAAGTCAAAGGTGACATGGAAATGATCACCGAACTGGCCGCGGCACTGGAAACGGCCAAGCGGCCGCTTTTCTATACCGGCGGCGGCGTGATCAACTCGGGTCCTGCGGCAAGCCAGCTTTTGCGTGAACTGGTGGCCGCGACGGGCTTTCCGATCACCTCGACCCTGATGGGTCTGGGCGCCTACCCCGCCTCGGGCGAAAGCTGGATCGGGATGCTGGGCATGCACGGCCTTTACGAGGCGAATATGGCGATGCACGACTGCGACCTGATGATCAACATCGGCGCGCGCTTCGACGACCGGATCACCGGGCGGCTCGATGCCTTCAGCCCGGGATCGAAAAAGGCGCATATCGACATCGACGCATCCAGCATCAACAAGGTGATCAAGGTCGATATCCCGATCCTCGGCGATGTCGCCCATGTGCTGGAAGACCTGCTGAACGTCTGGAAGGCCCGTGGTCGCAAGACCAACAAGGAGGCCGTGCAGAAATGGTGGGGCCAGATCAACGCATGGCGCAGCATCGACTGCCTGAAATACAAACAACAGGGCAAGGTGATCAAACCGCAATACGCGCTGTCGCGTCTCGAGGCGCTGACCAAGGGCCACGACCGCTATATCTGCACCGAGGTCGGCCAACACCAGATGTGGGCCGCGCAATACCTCGGCTTCGAAGACCCCAACCGCTGGATGACATCCGGCGGGCTGGGGACGATGGGCTATGGTTTCCCTGCGTCCATCGGCGTGCAGATGGCGCATCCCGATGCGCTGGTCATCAACGTCGCCGGAGAAGCATCGTGGCTGATGAACATGCAAGAGCTGGGCACGGCGATGCAATACCACCTGCCCGTCAAGCAGTTCATCCTCAACAACGAACGGCTGGGCATGGTCCGCCAGTGGCAGGAACTGCTGCATGGCGAGCGCTATTCCTCCAGCTGGTCGGAATCTCTGCCCGATTTCGTCAAACTGGCCGAGGCATTCGGCGCGAAGGGCATCATCTGCTCTGACCCGGCCGATCTGGACGATGCGATCATGGAAATGCTGAACCACGACGGGCCGGTCCTGTTCGACTGTCTGGTGGAAAAGCACGAAAACTGCTTCCCGATGATCCCCTCGGGCAAGCCGCATAACGAAATGCTGCTGGGCGAGAACGCCGATACAGCCAATGCGATCAAGGCGGACGGGGCGGTGATGGTGTGATCACCTCACCCCTCGGGCTTCACCACGCATCAGACGAAAGAAACAGACATGTCACCGCTCAAAATCAAAAAAGGCTCGACCAGCCATTCCGCCTATGACCTAAGGCCGACCTTCTCGGACAAGATCGAGAAGCACACGCTTGCGGTGCTGGTCGAAAACGAACCGGGCGTTCTGGCCCGTGTCATCGGTCTGTTCTCGGGCCGAGGCTACAACATCGACAGCCTGACCGTGGCCGAGGTGGACCATCTGGGCCACCGCAGCCGGATCACCATCGTCACCACGGGGACGCCGCAGATCATCACTCAGATCAAGGCGCAACTGGGGCGGATCGTGGATGTGCACAAGGTCAATGACCTGACGGTCGAGGGGCCGTCGGTGGAACGGGAACTGGCGCTGTTCAAGGTGACCGGCACCGGCAACGACCGCATCGAGGCGGTCCGGCTTGCAGATATCTTCCGCGCCAGCGTCGTGGACAGCACATTGGAATCGTTTGTTTTCGAGATCACCGGCACACCCGAAAAGATCGACGCCTTCGCCGACCTGATGCGGCCGCTGGGCCTGCAGGAAATCGCGCGGACCGGTGTCGCGGCCTTGTCGCGCGGTGCCAGCGCCTGAACAGGGTTGCGCCGGGCCAAAGGCGGGCCCGGCGCAGTTGGCCTATCTCGGCAGGATGCCCGCGCTGACGCCGGCGGCGATTTCTTCGGCGTCCAGCAGACCATCGCCAGAGGTATCGAGTTCGGCAAAGTCCTCTTCGGTCAGTTCCGGCATGACGGCCATCAGTTCGGGGTAGCTGTACATCCCGTCACCGTTGAGGTCGATATCCGCGCTCTGCGCGAAAAGCGGTGATGCGGCCATCGCCGCTGCTGCGATCATGACGTATAGTTTGCTCATTTTTCTCTCTCCTATCAGGGCGATTTGTCTACATTGTCGCCCGTGCAGAAACAGTTGTGCCATTTCCCCACAGCTTTCCAGCGTCACACCCGCCCCTCCACAAATGCGGCATCCCCACGCCGAATTCAAGCGTGCGGCTGTGCGGCATCCCGCCGTTGACTGGTGCTCGGCGCTATTCCGCAACAGGGTCCGGCGCCAATCGGCTGATTTCCCCCGTGTCGCTGCGTGAAAATCGCAAGTCGCGACCAGACGCCGTGTCTGCGGCAAAGGGTGCTAGGCTCGCCTATCTTCAGGAGGTATGCACCATGGCCAAAGACATTTCTCCCGCAGCCCTCGACGCTGTGCGCCGCCCGATCGAGACGGCCAACGGCCTTCCCAATGCGCATTACATCGACCCCGACGTCTTCGAGGTCGAAAAGGAGGCGGTGCTTTTGTCAAGCTGGGCGGGTCTGGCCGTCGCCTCGGACGTGCCCGAGATCGGCGACGCCAAACCGATGGCATTCCTCGGCATCCCCCTTTTGCTGGTCCGTGACCGCAGCAACACCGTCCGGGTGTTCCAGAACATTTGCCGTCACCGCGGCATGATCCTTGTCTCTGAGCCGCGCAAGATCGAAGGCGCGATCCGCTGCCCCTATCATTCATGGTGCTACGGCACCGACGGTCGCCTTGTCACCACGCCCCATGTGGGCGGCCCCGGCTTCAATACCCATGAGGCCATCGTGAAAGAGGACCTCGGCCTGATCGAGGTGCGCAGCCATATCTGGTTCGACACGGTCTTCGTGAACATCGACGGCAAGGCCGCCCCGTTCGACAAGGTCCATGCCGATCTGATCGCCCGCTGGGCGGACTTCGACCAGCCGATGTATCATGGCGGGGCCGACAGCAGGTTCACCCTGCCGGTCAAGACCAACTGGAAGCTGGCGGTCGAGAATTACTGCGAAAGCTATCACCTGCCTTGGGTCCATCCGGGCCTGAACAGCTATTCGCGGCTGGAAGATCACTACAACATCACCGAGCGCGGCAAATACTCGGGTCAGGGCACGCGCGCCTATTCCCAGCTTAGGGGCGATGACGGCGCGACCTTCCCCGACTTTCCCGCCATCGACGCCAAGTTCATCGCGGGCGGCGAATACATCACGGTCTATCCCAATGTCCTTTTGGGCGTGCAGCGCGACCAGACCTTCGTGATCATCCTCGAACCCAAGGGCCACGCGGCAACAGACGAGCATGTGCATCTTTATTACGCCACCCCCGACACCGATGCGGCGCTGCGCGGCAAGAACTGCGCCCTCTGGCGCGGCGTTTTCGAAGAAGACGTCTTCGTCGTGGAAGGGATGCAGAAGGGCCGCCATGCCCCCGGTTTCGACGGAGGCCGCTTCAGCCCCGCGATGGACGGGCCGACACATTGCTTTCACGACTGGGTGGCAGGCAAGATCGGCGCGCATCTCGCGGCGCGATGAACGACCTGCACAAACGGTTGCTGGACGCGCATGCCCGCGATGACAGGCACGGGCTGGTCACGCTCTATGCGGCGGCGGCGGATCAGGCACCTGACGCCAATGCGGCCTGTTTCATGCTGACCCATGCCTATGTCTTCGGGCTCGAGGTCGATCACCCGCTGGTGCCGTCGCTCTTTGCCCGATTGAAGGCGCAAGGTCGCCTCTGACCCCTTGTCCCTGCCGCGCTGACGGGCCACCTTGGTCAAAGGACCGCAAGGAACACAGCATGTCACCGCGCAAGATCATCATCGACACCGACCCCGGACAGGACGACGCCGTTGCGATCCTGCTGGCCCTCGCCTCGCCCGAGGACATCGAGGTGCTGGGGATCACCGCCGTGGCAGGCAATGTGCCGCTGCCGCTGACGGAAAAGAACGCCCGCATCGTCTGTGAACTGGCAGGCAAGCCCGAGACCAGGGTTTTCGCAGGCTGCGATGCACCGATGCAGCGCAAGCTGGTGACGGCGGAACACGTCCACGGCAAGACCGGTCTTGACGGCCCGCCGATGGATGACCCCACCATGCCCTTGCAGGATCAGCACGCCGTCGATTTCATCATCGAGACCTTGCGCCGCGAACCCGCCGGCACCGTCACCCTCTGCCCCATCGGGCCATTGACCAATATCGCCACCGCCTTTGCGCGCGCGCCGGACATCATCCCCCGCGTGCAAGAGATCGTCCTGATGGGGGGTGCCTATTTCGAGGTCGGCAACATCACCCCCGCGGCCGAGTTCAACATCTACGTCGATCCCGAGGCCGCCAAGATCGTCTTCGACGCGGGCGTGCCGCTGGTTGTCATGCCGCTGGACGTGACCCACAAGGCGCTGACCACCAAGCCGCGCATCGACGCCTTCCGCGCCATGGGAACCCGCGTCGGCGATATGGTCGCCGCCTGGACCGATTTCTTCGAACGGTTCGACATGGAAAAATACGGCTCGGAAGGCGCGCCGCTGCATGACCCCTGCACCATCGCCTATCTGATCGCTCCTGACCTTTTCACCGGACGCCATATCAACGTCGAGATCGAGACCACCAGCGATCTCACCCTGGGGATGACAGTTGCCGACTGGTGGCGCGTGTCGGGGCGCGCACCCAATGCCCTGTTCATGGGCGATATCGACGCCGAAGGCTTCTTTGCGCTGCTGGCTGAACGGTTGGCGCGGCTCTGATGCGCATTGCCTTCGACAATTCCTATGCGCGGCTGCCCGCGCAGATGTTCACGCCGCAACTGCCGACGCCTGTGGCCGCGCCAGCGGTGATTGCGGTGAACGAGGGGCTTGCCGAACTGCTGGGGCTTGATCCCTCGGCGTTGCACAAGCCCGAGGCCGCGCAGGTCTTTGCCGGCAATCACATCCCGGACGGTGCCGCCCCCCTTTCCCAGCTTTATGCAGGTCACCAGTTCGGCCACTGGAACCCGCAACTGGGCGACGGGCGCGCGGTGCTCTTGGGCGAGGTGATCGGCACCGACGGCATCCGCCGGGATATCCAGCTCAAGGGTGCGGGCCGCACCCCCTATTCGCGCGGCGGCGACGGACGGGCCTGGCTTGGCCCGGTGATGCGCGAATATCTGGTCAGCGAGGCGATGTATGCGCTCGGCGTGCCCACCACCCGCGCACTGGCCGCCGTGACGACCGGCGAACAGGTCTACCGCGAGGACATCCTGCCCGGTGCGATCATCACCCGTGTGGCCCAAAGCCACATCCGCGTCGGCACCTTTCAGGTGCTGGCCGCGCGCGGCGAGACCGCGGCGCTGCAGGCCCTGACCGACCATGTCATCGCCCGTCATTACCCAGCAGCCACCGGCCCTGCCGATCTGCTGGACATGGTGATCGACCGCACTGCGAAACTGATCGCGCAGTGGATGGGCCTCGGCTTTATCCACGGGGTGATGAACACCGACAATGTCGCGATTGCGGGCGAGACGATCGACTATGGCCCCTGCGCCTTCATGGATGTCTACCATCCGCAGACCGTCTTTTCCGCGATCGACCAATACGGGCGCTACGCCTATGCCAACCAGCCCGCCATCGGCGCATGGAACATGGCGCAATTGGCAACATCCCTGATCCCGTTGATGGCGGACCGCGATCAGGCGATCACGGATTTCACCGCCGCCGTGCACCGGATGCCCGGGATCTATCAGGCCGCATGGCTGCAGGTCTTCGGCGCGAAACTCGGGATCGCGGACCCGACCGAGGATGACCGCAACCTGATCGAGGCGCTGCTGTCGCTGATGGCAACCGATGGTGCGGATTTCACCAATACCTTCGCCGCACTCGGCACCGCAGCGGCGCGCGACCAGTTTCTCGACCACGACGCCTTCGACGCTTGGCACAGCCGCTGGCAGGCGCGCGGGCCGGACGCGGCCCTGATGGCGCAGGCCAACCCAAGGATCATCTCACGCAACCACCGCATCGAAGAGGCGATCTTGGCCGGACGGGACGGTGACTATGCACCTTTCACGGCACTGCTTGCCGCTGTCACCCGCCCCTACGCGCCACTGACCGCCGAGACCGCCGCCTACGCCCGCGCGCCGACGACAGACGAACGGGTCACACGGACGTTCTGCGGGACCTAGGCGGGCGGTTGATCAGCACGATCCCCGCCGCCACCAAGAGCAGGGCAAGGATCAGGCTCGGCCCCACAGTCTCGCCCAACAGCAACCAGCCCAGACCCACCGCCAGCACCGGCGACAGAAAGCTGAAAGACGCCACGCCCGACGCGGGGTAGATCGACAAAAGCCAGAGCCAGAAAATGAACCCGGCACTGACCACAACGACGATCTGAAAGACCAGCCCCGCGATATGGATCGGCGCAAGGTCACGGATGAAGGGCCCGAAAAACAAGGCGGCGACAAGCAGGACCGGCGCCGAGACCCCGACCTGCCACATCAACTGGATCTCGGGGCGCACATTGCGCAAGGACGACGCCTTGGCCAGCAAGGCGGTCGCCGCCCACCCGATCGCGGCACCGACGGCGGCCAGATCACCCCACAGACTGCCCTCGGTCTCCTCGCCGCGGGTCAGGATCGCCACGGCAACGCCGCCCAAAGCCAGCGCCAGCCCCGCCGCCTTGAGAGGGGTGACACGGTCGTCCGGCATCACGAAATGCGCCATGACCGCCAGCCAGACCGGCATGGAATAGAAGATCACGCTGGCACGGCTGACCGCCGTCAGATCAAGAGCCACGAAAAGGCACAGGAACTCGAAGGAAAAGACCAGCCCGATCGCAAATCCGGCGGCCCGCGTGCCCTTGACGAACCGCAAGGGCACACCGCGCCAGCGCAGCCACAACAGGATGCAGACCACCGCACCCGCAGACCGCAGCCCGGCGAAAAAGACCGGCTGCAACCCCCCGTTGGTTACCTTGATCACGACCTGATTGAACGCAAGCAGCAGGGCAAAGCCCGACAGCGCGACGGCACCGAAAAGGTCGATCTGGGACTTCTTTTCCATCGGCGCGACAAGACGCCGCCCCACCGATACTGTCAAGCGGCCCCCGGCTTCTTTCTCCCAAGACACTCCCGCCGGAGGCTCCGACGGCAGCCACCGGCGCAAGATCAGCCGTCGCCAAGCATCCATTGGCCGCTGGGCCAGAAGGCGTGGAAGGCGAAGGCGAACATCACATCGTGGGGCAGATCACGTCCATCGGCATCGCGCACCCGCACATTGCCCACATCGCGCCCCTGCCCGATCCGGCCCGTATCCAGCGCCGAGGCCTGCCCTGCCGTCCATGTGAAGGTGATCCCCGCTTCGGTCAGCACACCCGCCTCGGCCAGCCGCGTCAGCGGCCATGCCGCATCGCCGACGCGGACCACACGGACCAGCGGCGGGATGTCATGGGGCGGGTTTTCCCCGTTATAGAGAAACGGACGGTGCGAGGTGTCGTATTGCACGTAAGGATTGCTGCCATAGCGGCGGGGAAAGTCCGGCTCTTGCATCACCAGACCGTCGGGATTGCGGGCCAGAAAGACCTCCCAGCTTTCCATCCAACTGGGCAGCGTCGCGAGGTCGGTCCCGGTCAGCGCGCCGACGATGGCCTCGCCGATCGCCTGCTGCCACCAGCTTTCGGTCTGGCGGTCATACATGATCATGTCCGAATTGCGCAGCTTGCCAGAGACCCCAAAAGACAGCACCCCTGCTTCGGTGCGGCGGTCGAAGGTGATACCGGAATTGCAGAGCGGACAGAAGGTCACGGCCACAGGGATCCCGCCCACCGTGTCATTCACGATCTCATGCCATGTCAGGTAGCGGATCGGATAGGCGCGCGGGGTCTCGCCCGCGATTTCCAGCGTGATCACCGGCTCGCGCGGGTCCAGCCCTTCCTTGGTCGCGGCGGGTTCGAATGCGGGATCGTCGATTGCGGGGATGCCGTCTTTCGGCGGCCCGCCCGAGATGATCTCGATCCAGCTTTCCACGGTTGTCGTCTCGAAATCCGTCCTGGGCCATTCGTATTGCCAGAAATCGGGATCGGCCGCGGCCATGCCGGCGGCGGTGCAAAGGGCAGCGAGTGTCGGTATCAGGCGCATCGGGACCTCCATCTTTCGGGGGTCAGGGTGCCTGTCGGACGGCGGTCTGCCAAGCCCCCACACGCGGATGTGAGGGGGCCGGCGATTTGCGTTACTCGGTGACGCGGACTGTGGCCATCATGTCAGGCTGCCCGATCACGGCCCCATTGGCGCCGGTGCCGCGCTTGATCGCATCGACAACATCCATGCCAGCGGTGACTTCACCGACAACGGTGTACTGACCATTCAGGAAGTAACCCGGCTCGAACATGATGAAGAACTGGCTGTTGGCCGAGTTGGGGTTCTGCGCCCGCGCCATGCCGACGACACCGCGTTCGAACGGCAGGTCCGAGAACTCGGCAGGGATATTGCCGTATTCCGAGCCCCCGGTCCCCGCACGCGACAGATCCATCCCCATCACGCCGTTTTCCACGTCACCCGTCTGGGCCATGAAACCGTCGATGACGCGGTGGAAGACCACACCGTCATAGCTGCCGTCAGCGGCGATCCTGGTGATCTGCTCAACATGCAAAGGTGCCACCTCTTCGAAGAGGTCGATCACGATGGTGCCATTGGCCTCGCCCGAGACGTCGATTTCAAGGCCCGTTGCCAGCGCAGGGCTGGCCAGCAATGCAAATGCGGCTGCAAGCTTATACATCGGCAGCCACCTTGACGCTGATCATGCGGTCGGGGTTCATCGGCGGCTCGCCGCGCGTGATGGCATCCACATGTTCCATGCCGGAAATGACCTGCCCGTAAACGGTATACTGGCCGTTCAGAAAGTCATTGTCCTTGAAGTTGATGAAAAACTGGCTGTTGGCCGAGTTGGGGTTGGCCGAGCGTGCCGCCCCCAATGTCCCGCGCGCATGGGGGATGCGGCTGAACTCGGCGGGCAGATCAGGCAGGTCCGATCCGCCGGTGCCGGCGCGGCCCAGATTGAACCCCTCTTCCATGTTGCCGTTGGCCACGTCGCCCGTCTGCGCCATGAAACCGTCGATCACGCGGTGAAAGCAGACGTTGTCATATTTGCCCGCGCGCGCCAGTTCCTTCATGCGCTCGCTGTGCTTGGGGGCCACGTCGGGCATCAGCGCGATGACGACATCGCCGCCCTTCAGCGTCATGATGATGGTGTTCTCGGGGTCTTTGATCTCGGCCATCTGGCTCTCCTGGTGTTTCTTGCGTCGGCGAAACACATATGGGTCTTGCGCGCGATGGACAAGCCAGTCCGGTTGACGCGCCGCGCGGTTTGCCGCAACACCTGTGGCAAGAGATTTGCGCAGACAGGAGCACCCGATGGGCTGGAAGACACTCGACGATATGGATTTCAACGGCAAGCGCGCGCTGGTGCGTGTCGACATCAACGTGCCGGTCGAGAATGGCGTGGTCACCGACATCACCCGGATCGAGCGGATCTGCGACACCGTCTATGACATTCAGGACATGGGCGGTCAGGTGATCCTGATCGCGCATTTCGGGCGTCCGAAGGGTCAGGTTGTTCCCGAAATGTCGCTGGAACATATCGCCCCCACTGTCGCGGACGTGCTGGGCCTGCCTGTCACATGGGTCAATTCGGACTACCGCGATGCCGTCAAAGAGATGGCGGGCGACGAGGTTCTCTTGCTGGAAAACCTGCGTTTCAATCCGGGCGAGGAAAAGAACGACGCAGCCTTCGCCAAACGCCTTGCCAGCCTTGCCGATATCTACGTCAACGACGCTTTCTCGGCCGCCCATCGCGCCCATGCCAGCACCGAAGCGATTGCCCATCTGCTGCCCGCCTGCGCGGGCCGTCTGATGGCCGAGGAACTGGGCGCACTGGAAACGGCGCTCGGCAGCCCCGACCGTCCGGTTGTCGCCGTGGTGGGTGGGGCGAAGGTGTCGACCAAGCTCGACTTGCTGGGCAACCTTGTCACCAAGGTCGATACGCTGGTGATCGGCGGCGGCATGGCGAACACGTTTCTGGCCGCGCAAGGGATCGACGTGGGCAAGTCGCTTTGCGAACATGATCTGGCCGAAACCGCCCGCGAGATCGCCCGAAAGGCTGCCGATGCGGGCTGTGAAATCCTGCTGCCCCGCGATGTGGTGGTCGCCCGCGAATTCAAGGCAGGTGCCGCGAACGACATCGTCGCGGTCGAGAACTGTCCCGCCGATGCGATGATCCTCGATGCCGGTCCCGACAGCGTGGCCCATATCGTCGCGGTGCTGGAGCGGTCGAAAACGCTGGTCTGGAACGGGCCTTTGGGGGCTTTCGAGATCGCCCCCTTCGATGCGGGCACCAATGCCGCCGCCGCCCGTGCGGCGGATCTGTCGAAAGCGGGCAAGCTGATCTCGGTTGCCGGGGGCGGTGACACGGTGGCGGCCCTCAACAAGGCGGGTGCGGCGGATGATTTCAGCTATATCTCGACCGCCGGCGGCGCGTTTCTGGAGTGGATGGAGGGCAAGGAATTGCCCGGTGTTGCCGCACTGGGGTAGCGGCTAGCGCGCCCCAAGCCCGCCGTTTGCGATAACATTGCGGACGGTTGCGCTAACACATTTGCAAGTGCCC
Source organism: Yoonia sp. (assembly GCF_036770585.1). GTDB lineage: Bacteria > Pseudomonadota > Alphaproteobacteria > Rhodobacterales > Rhodobacteraceae > Yoonia. Next base: position 10,855 of record NZ_DAIPIW010000029.1, read on the forward strand.
CCTGGCCTGCCTATCGGAGAGGCAGAGCGACGCAGACCAAAGGGCCACAGCGATGAAAACCACCCGTATCGTCCAGAAAATCCTGTCCAACTACGAAGGCGAGACGCCGGGGGTGAAAGCCAATCTCGCCCGGATCATGATGACGGGCAAGCTGGGCGGGACCGGCAAGATGATCATCCTGCCTGTCGATCAGGGGTTCGAACACGGGCCGGCGCGCTCCTTTGCGCCCAACCCGCCCGCCTATGATCCGCATTACCACTACCAACTGGCGATCGATGCGGGGCTGAACGCCTATGCCGCCCCCTTGGGAATGCTGGAGGCCGGTGCCGATACCTTCGCAGGCCAGATCCCGACCATCCTGAAGGTGAACTCGGCCAATTCGCTGATCCCCGAAGTCGCCCCCAAGACCCAGGCGATCACCGCCTCGGTCGATGATGCGCTGCGTCTGGGCTGTTCGGCCATCGGCTTTACCGTCTATCCCGGCTCGTCCGCGGCATTGAACATGTTCAGCGACATCGCCGAGATGCGCCGCGAGGCCGCCGCCAAAGGTGTCGCCACCGTCATCTGGTCCTACCCCCGCGGCGAGGCGCTGGACAAGGACGGCGAAACCGCCATCGACATCGCCGCCTACGCGGCCCAGATCGCGGCCCTGCTGGGGGCGCATATCATCAAGATCAAGCTCTCGACCGATCACCTGAGCCTTGGCGAGGCGCGCAAGGTCTATGAGAAGGAAAAGATCGACATCGCCACACAAGCCGCCCGCGTGCGCCACTGTGTGCAGTCAGCCTTTGACGGGCGGCGGCTGATGGTCTTTTCGGGCGGTGCGGCCAAGGGGGCGGATGCCGTCTATGACGACGCCCGCGCGATCCGTGACGGCGGCGGCAACGGGTCGATCATCGGGCGCAACAGCTTTCAGCGCGACCGCGCGGATGCCATGGCGATGCTGACCAAGCTGGTCGATATCTATCGCGGCAAGGCGTAAGGCCTCAGGTCAGGTCCTTGACGAAATAGTGCAAGTGATCGCGGATCATCGGCTGATCGCGCCATGTGGTTGTCTCGATCGGCTCAAAAACCTCGCGGAAGCCCTGCTTGGGATAAAGACTGCGCATCTCGACATTCGGCGTCAGCGTGTCGGCGACAAGACGTTTCAGGCCCATCTGGCGGGCGACGAATTCGCGCGTTTCGATCATCCTGCGGCCTGTTCCCGTCCCACGCGCCGCATCGGCCACATAGACCCGTTTCAGCTCGCCCGTCTCGGCATCCAGTTTCTTGAGCATGCCGCAGCCGACGATTTCACCGTCAGGCGTCCGCGCGATCACAAGGCATCCGTCAGGCGGCAGATAATCGGTGGCATTCGCCCAGAACTCGGCCAGCGCGCTTTCGGGCGCGGCAGGATCGAGATCGAAGCCCATCGCGTTCATGCGCTTGACGATCAATGCATAGTATTGGCCGAGAATTGCGCTAAGCGCGGATTTGTCGGGCAGTTCCTGACAGGTGACGATCTCGATCTGCTGCATCCCAACCCCTTCAACTTGCATTGGCCGATGCTGCCACCGAAGCGGGCATCCGGCAAGCAATTCCGACAGGGCCGAAAAAAGGGATTCCCTTTGCGAATCAGATATGCGAGTCTGATCCCAGCCATCCGGCAGAGATGGCGATGAGGCAGGCAGATGATCAGACGCAGTGGCACCCAGCTTGGCGCGCTTTTCTATTATCTCGGCATGATCATGCTGGGGGTCTATTTCACCTTTGCCGCGGTGCAGGGCGATTACGGTCTGTTCAAGCGGCTTGACGTAAAGGCCGAGGGCGCCGCACTTGCGCAGGAACTGGCCACGCTGGAAATCGAAGTCGCGCGGATGGAAAACCTGACAAGGCGGCTTTCGGACAAATACCTCGACCTCGATCTGCTGGACGAACAGGCCCGGGATCTGCTCGGGCTGGTCCGCACCGACGAAATCGTCATTCACTGATGCCAGCCAATCACCTGACGCAACGCCGCTATTCGTGCGGCCGCTGACGGAAGGTCACTTTCCCCCTCGCAATTCGGCGTCGCTTCGGTTATGGAATAGTTTAATACTAAACTATTTGTGACACCGCTGGAGGACCCGCACATGCCGCCAAAAAAGGCCGCCGCGCAACCCAACGTCTCAGCCGAGGAATTGCTGGGCCATTACCGTGAAATGCTGCTGATCCGGCGGTTCGAGGAAAAGGCGGGCCAGCTTTACGGCATGGGCCTGATCGGCGGCTTCTGCCACCTCTACATCGGGCAAGAGGCGGTTGTCGTCGGCCTCGAAGCGGTGGCCGAGGAAGGCGACAAGCGCGTCACATCCTACCGCGACCACGGACATATGCTGGCCTGCGGCATGGACCCCAAGGGCGTGATGGCGGAACTGACCGGGCGCGAGGGCGGCTATTCCAAGGGGAAAGGCGGCTCGATGCACATGTTTTCCAAGGAAAAGCACTTCTACGGCGGACACGGCATCGTGGCGGCACAGGTCCCGCTTGGGGCGGGCCTTGCGTTTTCCGACAAATACCGCGGCAATGACCGCGTGACCTTCACCTATTTCGGTGACGGGGCCGCCAACCAGGGTCAGGTCTACGAGACCTACAACATGGCCGAACTTTGGGACCTGCCGGTCGTCTTCGTGATCGAGAACAACCAATATGCGATGGGCACCTCGGTCCAGCGCTCGACCAAGTCCCCGTCGCTGTGGGAACGCGGCGCTGCCTACGGCATCCCCGGCGAAGAGGTCGACGGGATGAGCGTGCTGGCCGTCAAAGAGGCAGGCGAACGCGCCGTCGCCCACTGCCGCGCGGGCAAGGGCCCCTATATTCTCGAAGTGAAAACCTACCGCTACCGCGGCCACTCCATGTCGGACCCCGCGAAATACCGCACCCGCGAGGAAGTGCAGAAAATGCGCGACGAGCGTGACCCCATCGAGGCGATCCGCTCGATCCTGTTGACCGGCAAGCACGCCACCGACGAGGACCTCAAGGCCATCGACAAGGAAATCAAGGACATCGTCAACGCGGCCGCCGAATTCTCGAAAGAAAGCCCCGAGCCGCATCTTGACGAGCTTTGGACCGACATTTACGCCACCGAAATTCCGCAGGAGGCCTGAAGACATGGCAACCGAAATTCTGATGCCCGCCCTCTCGCCGACGATGGAAGAAGGCACACTTGCAAAATGGCTGGTCAAGGAAGGCGACACCGTTTCCTCGGGTGACATTCTGGCCGAGATCGAAACCGACAAGGCCACGATGGAATTCGAGGCCGTCGACGAAGGCGTGATGGGCAAGATCCTGATCGCCGAAGGCACCGAAGGCGTGAAGGTGAACACCGCCATCGCCATTCTGGTCGAGGAAGGCGAAGACGTGCCCGCGGCCAGTGCCGCCCCCGCCGCGACAGAAGACAAGGCCGACACCGAAGCCCCCAAGGCAGAGCACGCCAAGGCACCGGCCTCGACGATCCCCGCCGCCCCGATGGCCGACACCACCCCCGACTGGGACACCGATGTCGAGGTCAAATCCACAACCGTCCGCGAAGCCCTGCGTGACGCCATGGCCGAAGAAATGCGCCGCGACCCGGACGTCTTCCTGATGGGCGAGGAAGTCGCCGAATACCAGGGCGCCTACAAGATTTCCCAAGGTCTGCTGGAAGAATTCGGCGCCAAGCGGGTGATCGACACGCCGATCACCGAACATGGTTTCGCCGGGATCGGGGTCGGTGCCGCCTTTGGTGGCCTGAAGCCCATCGTCGAATTCATGACGTTCAACTTCGCCATGCAAGCCATTGACCACATTATCAACTCTGCCGCCAAGACGCTCTATATGTCGGGTGGTCAGATGGGTGCGCCCATGGTCTTTCGTGGCCCCAACGGTGCCGCCGCCCGCGTGGGCGCGCAGCACAGCCAGGATTACGCGGCATGGTATATGCAGGTGCCCGGCCTCAAGGTGGTGATGCCCTACTCTGCCGCCGACGCCAAAGGTCTGATGAAGACCGCGATCCGCGACCCCAACCCCGTGATCTTTCTGGAAAACGAGATCCTCTACGGCAAGTCTTTCGACGTGCCAGTGATGGACGATTTCACCATCCCCTTCGGCAAGGCCAAGATCGAACGCGCCGGTGATGACGTGACCATCGTCAGCTTCGGCATCGGCATGACCTATGCGCTGGAAGCCGCCGACAAGCTGGCTGAAGACGGCATCAACGCCGAGGTCATCAACCTGCGGTCCCTGCGCCCGATGGACACCGCGACGATCCTCAATTCGGTGCGCAAGACCAACCGCTGCGTCACCGTCGAAGAGGGCTGGCCGCAAGGCAGCGTCGGCAATTATATCAGCAGCGTGATCATGCAGCAGGCCTTCGACTATCTCGACGCGCCGGTGATCAACTGCACCGGCAAGGACGTGCCGATGCCCTATGCCGCCAACCTCGAAAAGCACGCGCTGGTCACAACCGCCGAGGTCATCGAGGCCGTCAAACAAGTCACCTACCGCTAAGGAGCCAGAGCCATGCCAACAGAAATCCTGATGCCCGCGCTCTCCCCCACGATGGAGGAAGGCACCTTGGCGAAATGGCTGGTCAAGGAAGGCGACACCGTCTCTTCCGGCGACGTGATGGCCGAGATTGAAACCGACAAGGCCACGATGGAATTCGAGGCCGTCGATGAAGGCGTCATCGGCAAGATCGTCGTTCCCGAAGGCACCGAAGGCGTCAAGGTCAATGACGTGATCGCCATCCTTCTGGAAGAGGGCGAAAGCGCGGATGACATCGGCAGCACGCCCGATGCTGCGCCCGCCGCCAAAGCGGAACCTGCAGCCTCCAAGGAAGAGGCCGCTGCGCCAAAGGCCACCCCCGCACCTGCCGCCCCTGCAAAGGACGGGACACGCGTCTTCGCCACGCCATTGGCACGCCGGATCGCAGCCGACAAGGGTCTGGACCTGACCGCGATCGCAGGCTCGGGCCCGCATGGCCGGATCATCAAGGCCGATGTCGAGAAGGCGCAGCCCGGCGCCAAACCCGCTGCGGCCCCCGCCGCCAAGACCGACGCGCCCGCCGCTGCCGCACCTGCCGCAGCCATGGCCACCGGCCCGTCGACCGATGCGGTTCTCAAGACCTACGCCGACCGCCCCTTCGCCGAGGTCAAGCTCGACGGGATGCGCAAGACCATCGCCGCCCGCCTGACCGAGGCCAAACAGTCCGTGCCGCATTTCTATCTGCGGCGCGACATCATGCTCGATGACCTGCTCAAGTTCCGCGGCCAGCTGAACAAACAGCTGGAAGCGCGCGGCGTGAAGCTGTCGGTCAACGACTTCATCATCAAGGCCTGCGCGCTTGCGCTGCAACAGGTGCCCGAGGCGAACGCCGTCTGGGCCGGTGACCGCACGCTGCAATTCGAGAAATCCGACGTGGCCGTCGCCGTGGCCATCGAAGGCGGTCTCTTCACGCCGGTCCTGAAAGACGCCGAGATGAAATCGCTGTCCGCCCTCTCGGCGGAAATGAAGGACCTCGCCGCCCGCGCCCGCGACCGCAAACTGGCACCGCACGAATATCAGGGCGGCAGCTTTGCGATCTCCAATCTGGGCATGTTCGGCATCGACAACTTCGACGCGATCATCAACCCGCCCCATGCCGCCATCCTTGCGGTCGGTGCGGGCGTCAAGAAACCGATCGTCGGCAAGGACGGCGAACTGGCCATCGGGACGGTCATGTCAGTGACGCTTTCGGTCGATCACCGCGTGATCGACGGGGCGCTTGGCGCGAACCTGCTGCAAGCGATCAAGGACAACCTTGAAAACCCGATGACGATGCTGGCCTAAGGCACGCCGAAAACAAATGAAAACGCCGGCCAAAGTGGCCGGCGTCCGCGTTTCTTGCGTAACTCGCGTCAATATTGGCCCACAAATATCCCCGCCGGAGGCTCCGGCATCGCATCCGGGAACGGCGCTGCAAGCTTGCGCGCTACATCACGGATTTGAGGATCTGGTCCATGGTCAGCGAGGGCTGCGAACACCCCGCTTCTCCGACGATTTTCGCAGGCACACCCGCCACTGTCTTCTTGGCGGGGACTTCCTGCAGGACAACCGAACCGGCGGCGATCCGGCTGCAATTGCCGATCTTGATATTGCCCAGCACATGCGCACCGGCACCGATCAGGACACCGTCGCCGATCTTGGGGTGACGGTCGTCGTCCTCTTTGCCGGTCCCGCCCAATGTGACCGAATGCAGCATCGAGACATTGTCCCCCACCACCGCCGTCTCGCCGATCACGATGGAATGGGCGTGGTCGATCATGATGCCCTTGCCGATCTTCGCGGCGGGGTGAATGTCCACGCCGAACATCTCGGATGTGCGCATCTGGATGAAAAAGGCCAGGTCCTTGCGATCACGCTCGTGCAGCCAATGCGCCAGCCGGTAGGCCTGCATGGCCTGATAGCCCTTGAAGAAAAGCAAGGGCTTCATCAGCCGATGGCAGGCCGGGTCGCGGTCGTAGGTGGCCACGATATCGGCGCGCGCCGCCTCGATCAGTTCGGGCGAGGTGCGATAGGCCTCATCCGCGATTTCGCGCAGGATCTGCTCGGACATCTCTGCCGAGCCCAGTTTCATCGAGATCCGGTAGGCAAGCGCGCCTTCCAGCGACTTGTGATGCAGGATCCCCGCATGGATCAGCCCGCCCATCAGCGGTTCCTTGGCGACAGCCTCTTCCGCTTCGGCACAGATGCGATGCCAGACGGGATCGACTTGGGTCAGGTTCGGCTGCAGCTTTCTCATGGTGCGGGTCCTCTGTCGCAATCACCTTACGGTGTAATGCAGATAGGGGCTGCAAGCCAAGAATAAACCCGTGATGCGGAGGTTCAATCGGTGTGATGGGTGCCTTTGGTATCTATCGCATTGATCAGAATAGACAAAACGGACAGGACCGACCGGTCGTAGGCCGCAGGTCTGGGGGCCAGCGGATGCCGCAGCGCCGCCGACATCAACGTCCCCGACCCAAACTCCGGATGCAAAAGGCCCGTCGCTGCGCGGTGACCCTCTCCGGCCTGCGCCGCTGCCACAAGGCGACGTGCAGCGTCCCGACGCGCCTCCTCCGGCACGGCCAAGAGCATCCGCAAGGCGACCTCCAGATCGGCCAGCGAAACCGGCCTCATGCAGCAAGGACCACGGCGACCTCCGGCCCCGCCCCGAACCGGGCCGAGACTTGCGCCACGCAAACCGTATAGGGACCCGAACCGATATCGCTGGCGATCTGGGCCGCAGGGTAAGTCCATGCAGGCGACAAAACCAGAACCTCGCGCACCACCACACCGGCCTTGCGGACCCGCAGCAGATAGCTTTCGCTGTCCTCGCCCAAGGGCACCTCGACCCCGTCCCAGATATCGCCGTCGATCCGCGTGCAGCGGATCCACGACAGATCGACAGCGCCCGGGTTGTCATGGGCGCGCAGATGGACGACAGGGTAAGGCCGCAACCCGACGCCGTCGAACCGGTGCACCTGATAGCGATAGCTTGCATCACTCATCGGCGACGAGGATGGCCCGAAGCGAAAGTGTCGTTCGGTCCCTCGCGCCGCACTGGGGAGACCCAACTGGCGGGGCACCCCATTCAGCAGCACCACACGCGAGCCCACGGGCCAACTGCCGGGCATCTCGCCCCAACTGCCCTTCTGGCCGCGCAGAAGTCCCGTCAGCAGATAGCCGCCGGCCACCGGCGTCGCATCGCGAAACTGGATCACCTCCCAGCCGCCCGCAGCACCGCTGCCGATCGCCAGCGTATTCGCCCCTGCCAGCAAGGCCTCTGGCGTCGCACTTGCCAAGGCGCCCCCCGAAAAGGCGACACGCAGCACTACGCGCTGCCAAAGCCCAACCGGCCCTTCCGGCAAGACCGTTTCCGTCACACCGATGACCGAGGGCTGCTCGTACAGCCCCTCCAGCGCATAACCGCTGTCCTGCGCCGCAGTGTAAAGAGCGATGCTTCCCGGCCATGGGTTGCCCGCGACAGCGACATGGGGTGCATGGGGCTGCTCGTCTCCGGTCAGAAGCGGCAGGTCCATGAACAGCATCTCGGCGGGCACAGGGGCCGCGAAGGCCACGGGCCGCGATGGGCTGATATCCTCGACCCCGGTCGCCCCCGCGGTCTGCGTGGCGACCCGCGCCGCCTCGACCAGCCGCACGCCGGCCTCTTCGATCCGCGCGATGCGGTATGTGGCCCCGTCGATCGCCACGATATCCCCCGCGCCCAGCGCCTGCCGCGAGGGCGGCAGCGAAAACTGCACCGTGTCGCGCCCGGCCCTTGCCTCCTGCAACCAGCGTGCCACGCAGTCGCCCCCCTCGGCGGCGGTCATCACCAGTGGAAACTCGCTGCGGTTCAGGGTCGGCGCCGGATCATCCGGCAGCGCGGCCTCGCGGACCATGGGCGCATAATCGGCATCGGCATCGAGAAACCCGACCTGCACCCGCCCCGCCAGCGCCGCCTTGGGCGCGCGGGTCAGGCGCAGATGCTCGTCACTGTCGGGATCACGCGCCAGCCAGAGCGGATCAAGCTCCGCCGCGACCGTCCCGCGTTGCGCGCGGAACACAAGCACCCCGTCGCGCATCACCGCCTCGAACCCGAAGGCCAGCATCAGCGGCTGCAACCCTGCCCGCCCTGTTTCCACACCGCTTTGCATGTAGCCGCGCACAACACCGAAGAGCTGCGAGACATCGTAATGTCTCACGCCTGCGCCATCACAGATCTCGGCCACGACCGAGGCAAGGCTGCGCCCGCTCGCCCGCCCGTTCAGGGTCGCGCCCACCGGATATGTGCCGCCATCGGGCCATTGACCAAGGTTTGTCGGAAAGAACGGAAACGGCCGCGGATCCCAGCAGCGCGCATGGGCATGGGCAAGGTCCATCATCGGGCCGCCATAGACCTGCGACACCGGATTCTCTGCCGCATAATGCCCAAGAACCGCACGCAGATATTGCTGCTGGATCAGATCGTCCCTGATGCCTTGCGCATAGTGCGGCAGTTCGCGGCCCAGGACCGCAGGATCGGGCGTATTCGTCCCCAGATCGACAGCGCGGCACCCCAGCGAGAGCATCCGGATCGGCTTGCCCTGCGGCACCCAATCCGTCGCCTGCAACAGGCGGACGCCATCCACACGCGGATGATGCGGGTTGTCCCACCAGCCACGGAAGTCCTTGGTCCGCCAGACCCAGTCCTCGCCGTCAGGGTCCATGATAGGAACCCGCCGCTGCGCGGCCCGCGCCTCGGGAGTGGGATAGTGCCAGTCATAGCCCTCGCCGCCCGCGACGTTCCCCTGAAGGTAGGTCAGATCGTGCACCGATCCGGCGGCAGCGTCGCGGTGATCCTCGCCCTCGCGCCAGTCGGACAGCGGCATGCGGGCGTTGATCCCAACGAAATCGATCTGCGCATCGGCCCAAAGCGGATCGAGCGGAAACAGCCGATCCTGCGTGCCGGGCGGGGTATAGCCCAGCGCCTCTGCCCCGTCGGCGGCATAACCGATCCGGCAATCCGGCCCAAGGATCGCGCGCACATCCGCCGCCAGGGCCCGCAGCGCGGCGACGGCGGGAAAGTTCCCGTCCGCGTCGCGGATACGGGTCAGTCCCGCAAGATCGGTGCCGATCAGGAAGCTGTCGACACCACCCGCAGCCAGCGCCAGATGCGCATAGTGCAGCACCATCCGCCGATAGCCCCCCGCCGCACCCTGATAGGTCACCTGCTGGCCCGCGATCTGAAAATCCGCCGCACTCGCAGCACCGAAGAAGGCCGCGATCTCTGCCACCGCCGCTGCCGTGCCATCGGGCGAGCCGTCTTCACCAGCCGCCACCGACAGCGTCAGCCGCCCGCACCACGGTGTCGCGGCCTGTTCCGCGTCCCCCCATGGGTCCGGCAGGCCGTTCCCCGCCTCTTGGATCATCCGCAAGCGGGGCTCAAGCGTCACCGCAAGCCCGCGCGCCTGCAGGTCCGCGATCGCTTCGCGCACCGCCCTGTCCGTCGGCGTGCCGCGCATCCCCGCAGGCAGCGCCGTTGCAGCGATCCCGCCAACGCGCCATGGCATCGCATCCGAGGTCACAAGACCCTCCGAGACCATCGGCGCGACGGCACAGCTCGCGCAGCGCAGATCATCACCGAACCATGCGACGGGCAGCACCACGGACCCCAAGCCCGGCAAATCCCTTTGCATCGCATCGACCGCCACCGCAAAATCACTGCCGCCAAGGGGCGAATGGGTATTCAGCGCGCGCTGGACGCCATCCGTCCCTGCGCCATGCAACTGGGTCACGGCCAGCCCGTATTCGCCGCAGCCATCCCCCAGCACGACGCCCTGCACCTGTCCCCAGATTTCATCAGCCGCGCTCCGGACGACCTCGAAGGTCAGTTGCGGAATCCGATTGCCGAACTGCCCCAGGGCCAGGTCCTCCAGGACGACATAGGCGATCCCGCGATAGGCCGGGGCATTCTCTGCCCCCTCGACGGCGGCGATCTTGGGATCCGGCTGCTGGTCGTCTGACCCTCGATAGACCCGCATGTTCAGCACCTCGGGCGAGATTTCGGCCCCATCCGCCCAGACCCGCCCGATCCCGGAGATCACGCCCTCACACAGTGCCACCGCAAGGCTGACCGAGTAGCTGTAGGTCGTCGTCGTGGGGGTGGGTCGGCTGCCTTTGCCGCCGCCGGTGGTCGTGGTGTCCTCGAAGAACTGCGTGGCCCAGATTACCTGCCCCGCAACCCGCATCCGACCATAGACGCGCTGGACATCGGCCCCCTCGGCCGCGCTGGTGATGCGAAAGCGGTCGATCCGCCCGGTCTCGACCGCCGCACTGCCGCTGCCCAGCAAGGTCTGGTCGATGCGCTGGCCAAGGGCCGCCCCAGCCGCACGGCCGATCGTCGCCATCGACAACCCCAGCACCGAACCACCAATCGATCCGCCCAGCGCCATGCCGGCGGCGGAAAGTACAATCGTCGCCATATCGTCAACCTTTCAAGGGAAATTCAAACCGAGCCGCCACGCGGCGGCGCCATGGATCGGAAAGCGGGCTTTCGACGACACCATGGCCGGTATAGGCATGGATGAATGCCGGACGGTCACCCGCCTGGGACAAAAGACCCACATGCTTGGCCACAGCCCCGCGCCGCATCCGGAAGAGCAGGACCTGCCCCGGCTCCCAGTCGCGCCCGGCTGGCTGCAAATGCCGCAAGGCCGCCGCCAAAAGACGCTCATCCCCCTGCGGCTCGGCCCAATCGGGGGTATAGGGCGGCACGGCCTCGGGCTCGGCCCCATAAAGGCCCCGCCAGACCCCGCGCAACAGGCCCAGACAGTCGCATCCCACCCCCTGAACCGAGGCCTGATGCACATAAGGCGTCCCGATCCACGCGCGCGCCAAAGCGATGGAAGGCGCGGTCATCGCACAAGGCTCCCGCCGGTATTCACCCCGCCAGAGCGCGGCACGCCGACCAACCAATCCTCGCCCGGCATGTCGGTAAAGCCGCGGAAATTCAGGAAGTTGTCGAACTTCGCCTTGCAGGTCGCCGCACGGCGGTCACATCCGGCTGTCAGGCGCAGACGGTCCTGCGCCGCCAGCGGCACCGGAAACGGCGCCCACAATCCGACAAGGCGCTGCCCGTCGCGTAGCTGATCCGACCGTATCGCCTGCCGCAATCCCTTGGCCGGTCCCGCAACAACCTCGCATAAACCTTGCGCGAACCAGCCATCGGCAAATCCGCCGTCCGGCATGGCGAAAGTCGCGCCGGTCAGCGGCTGGTCCAAAACATGATCGAACCGATAGGCCGGATCACCCAGATCTACGCCGCAAGCCGCATCGCCCGGCAAGGCGGCACAACTGCGCAGGTAGGTGCGTCCGACAGGCTGGTTCAGCGGCTCGGCCAGACCGTTCAGTTCCGCCTCGAAGGCCCCGCCCGCGCGCGTGATCTCGCCGATCGTGCCGCGAAACTGGACCTGGCGCGCCGCCACGTCATCCCAGCACACCAGCCAGACCGTGACCTCTGCCCCGTCAAACCGCCCCGCCGCGATATCGGCTTCGGAAATCCGCTGGTCCGACAGGATGCCCAAAGCGCTGGTATTGTCCACCGACAGCCCCGCACTGCTGGTCAAGGCCCGCGCCGACAGCCCGCCCTGCGGCGTGAAGGTCAGCCCCTCGAAGACCAGCGGCAGATCGTGATCGGTGAACCCCAGCCGCACACCGTCAAGGCGGCGGACTTCCCAGCAACGGCAACTGTGCGTGGCACCGGTCGCCAGATGCGCGAAAAGATCGTCGCGGCTCATATCCGGATCTCCACCACGGGGACATTGGGGATTTCCCCAGCCTCGAACCGCGAGGCGGCGATCAGGATGGCATCGGTGTCAAAGCGGACCGGCACGTCGAAGGCAAAGCCCGCACGCACCTCTGCTTCCTCGTCGGGGGCGGTGTCAAAGGTCACCACGCCACTCGTCAGATCCAGCGTGTAATCCACGCCTTCCACCATCGGCACGCCGCCAATGGCAATGCGGACGGACCCCGCCACCGGTTTCGTGATCGGGCGGGTATAGGTGACGGTGCCGGACCGATAGTGTTTCACCAGTTGAAACGCCCTCCGCACCTCGTCCCCCATGCCCAGCAACTGGTCATCGGGATCAATCTGCTGGCTTGGAAAGCACGAGCGGTAGTCGCTCCAGTCCTTCCAACGAAAGCCGATCAATTGCCCCTGCCGCGCTTCGAAGAACGCGATCAGGTCCTCCACATCATCCATCGAGCGCAGCCCCAGCCCCGCATCATACCGCCTGCGCGCATGGGCCCAGGGCGTGTTGCGTTCCTCGAAGCCATTGGCGAGGGTGACGATCTCGGTCCGCCGCTCGGGCCCGCCAAGGGCGCCAAAGCTCAGGGAGGCGGGAAATCTGATCTCGTGGAATGTCATCTCTTGCTCCTATTGGTGGCGCTGGCCACGGGCCAGGGCGCGGCTCATCTGCGCTGCAATCTGCGCCGAACTGCGCTGGAAACCGGCAACGTCAGGGGTGGTGATGTTCATGTTGACCGTGACAGCCCCGCCGCCCGCTCCGCGCACGCCCAAGGACCCATCCGGCCCGCGCGCCAGCGGCATGATCGCCTCTGGCCCTGCTTCACCCATCAGACCGGCACCGCCGCGCATCGGAAAGCTGGTGGGACCGCTGACCACACCACCCTTGGCAAAGGGCATCACGCGCCCTTGGGAAAAGCTCCCGCCTGCGCCGAAGGGCATCAGCCCCGACACCAAGGCATTCAGCCCCCCGGCCAGCATCCCGCCGAAGTGGTCCGTCACCGGATTGATGGCGTTTGCATATACCGTCTGGCTCATCTTTTCGGCCAGCCCGCCCAGCACATCCGAAAGGCTCTCGCCCCCCAGCACCAGCCCGTCGAAGGCACGGCGCAAACCACTGGAAAAGCCGCGTTCGAGGTTGCCCAGATCGCGCGTGGTCTCGCGCAGACTGCCCTGCACCAGCCGCAACTCATCCGAAAACGCCTGCGTCATCGCCGAGGTATCGCCCAAGGCCCGCTCCAATGCGGCCACATCGCTTTCCAGCGCGTCGAGTGCGTCGATTTCATCCATCTTTCACATCCTCATCAGGAAAGGCCGCCAGCAGATCATCCAGCCGCGCCCGCAACATCGGTGCCGCCGATCCCGACAGCCCCAGCATCATCTGCAATTCCACCGGCGTCAGCGCCCAGAACTGCGCCGGCGTCAGGCGCAGCCCGCAAAGCCCCGCCTGCATCAACCCGCGCCAGTCCATCAGGCTTCGGGCAGCGCAAAGGCCCGCGCCAAAAGCATCGCCGCTGCACGCGCCGCGCCAATCGGTCCGCCCGCGATATCGGCCCGCACCAGATCCGCCGCAGTCCCCTGCCAGCCGCCGCCACGCAGACCGGCGACGATGACGGCCAGCACATCCGCGCCGGAAAACCCCGCAGTCTCGAAACGCCGCACAAGATCCACCAGCGACCCCGTCGCCAGTCCCGCCTCCAGCTCCGCCAATGCCCCCAGCGTCAGCTTGCACTGGTGGCGCAGACCGTCGATCTCGACGATCACCTCTCCGGCATAGGGGTTCGCCATCAGACCAGCGCCAGGAATGTCAGCGGTCCGGCCGAGGCCAGCGCCATCTCATAGGTCGCCTCGCCATTGTGCGAGCCTGCATATTCGATCGAGGTGATCTGGAATTTGCCCTCGATGGTCCCGAAATCCGGCACGATCACCTGAAATTCCGGCGTCTCGCCTGCGAAAAAGATCTGCCGCGCCCGTTCGTCGGTGTCGGCGTCCTTGAACACACCCGAGCCGGAAATCGCCGCCGTCTTCATCCCCGCCCCGCCCAAAAGCTCGCGCCAGCCGCCCGTGCTTTCAAGCGAGGTCACATCCACGGATTCCGCATTTAGGCTCAACCGCGTGGCCCGCAATCCGGCGACGGTCTGGAATGACCCGCCGCCCGTCATATCGATCTTGACCAAAAGGTCCTTGCCATTCTGTGCAGCCATGCCGCCTCTCCTTGAATGAATGTTTGGTTCAGGCGTCGTCCGAGACGCGCGCATTGAATGTCAGGTTGATCTGGCGGATGCTGCCCGTGCCCACCCGCAAGGCCCGCGCCTTGACAAAGTGCAGCGCCACAAGCCGGCCACGGGTCAGCGTGAGGTCGGCATCGACCAGCGCATCGCTGACCGCCGCAGCCACAGCCTTGGCCGCAGCAAAGCCCGCGCGCTCCGTCACGACGGAAATCACCAGCCGATGCTCTGCGCCGCCGCCCGTCTTGTCCGAGGCATCCCGCACATCCTCCGCCCCGAGGATCACGTAAAGCGCAGGCAAGGCCCCGTCCGGAAGCGCGTCATAGACCGCATCACCGACCAAACCCCCGACAGCGGCATCCCCCGTCAGCCTGTCATAGATCGCGGTCTGAAGCGCCGCCGCCACTGCATAGCTCATGGGGCGACCTCCTCGTCCGCATGGCAGAGCAGATATTGCGCATGTGTGCCCGCTTCGGTCACCGCCAGAATGTTGAAGACCTGCGCGCCCGACAGGAACCTCTGTCCCGCCTTGGGCCGCGAGGGCGCATCATGGGGCGCCGCCCGCACCGTGATCTTCAGCGGCACCCGGCTGCGTGTGGCCTGCCCCGCCAGCACCTCGCGGCCTGTCGCCGCCCTGATCTCGGCCCAGAGAACGCCAAGCGGCTCCCAGGTGCGCTCATATCCGCCCGCACCATCCGCGACCTTCAAAGGCGCTTCCAGCACAAGGGCGCGGTTCATCACAGGCTCAGCCATGGGCACCACCCATGAACAGACGCAGGTTGCGGTAGCCCTCGATCAGGGCGCGGACGACTTCTGGCATCCCCGAATGTTCGTGACCGGAAAACCGGTTCTGGTAAAAGTGACCGGCAAGAATGATCACCGCCTGCGCCAGATCGCGCGGCAGATCGGACCACTCGGGCCCATATCCCGCCGTCAGCATGATCCGCACGGCACCGCCCCGCGGCACATCCGGCAGATCACCACCCAGTGGACAGATCATCGGGCGATGCTGGTCGGGTTGCAGGAACCAGCGGTCGGGATCGACCTGCAGTTCCGCCCCGTGGCGATTGATCAACACCACCTCGGTCACATCCGTCACCGGCGAGACCGGCAGGACCTGCCCTTCGGCGTTGCGCCAGACACTCACATCCCAGCGAAAGTCGCGCGCAATCAGGATCTTCCCCGTGCGGGCCTCGATCGCCGCCATGGCCGCCCGCAGATGACTTTCGAGCAGACCATCCTGCAAGCTGCCATCGGCGAACCCTGTGCCCAGGCGCAGGTATTCTTTGAACTGATCGACCGGCAAAGCCGCCTGGCTCACATGGGTCACTTCGACTAACATCATGGAATCGCTCCGAAATCACTTATGGAGTATGATCCCCCGGGCACCCGCCCTCCGCATTGCTCGGACGGAAGGGTAAGCTAGACAATGCGAAGGATTGCCGTATGCGCGCCCGGGGAACGGCAAGGGCCATGGGCCCCCGCCTTTCGCAAGGCCAGCCTTAGCTGACCGCGAATTTCATCAGCTTGATCGCCGCGAAATCACTGACCGCACCGCCGACACGCTTGGTGGCATAAAACAGCACATGCGGCTTGGCCGAGAACGGATCACGCAGCACGCGCAGGTCGGGACGCTCGGCCACGGTATAGCCTGCCGCGAAGTCACCAAAGGCAATCGCCATCGCCGCGTCGTCGATATCGGGCATGTCCTCGGCAATCAGCACCGGATAGCCCAGCAGACGCGCAGGTTCACCCAAGGCCAGACCATCGGCCCAGACAAAGCGGCCATCGTTGTCCTTCAGCTTGCGGACGTGACCGGCGGTCTTCGAGTTCATCACGAACTTGGCATTGGCGCGATAGTTGGCCCCCAGCGCATAGACCAGATCGATGATCGGATCGGCGCGGGTGATCCCGCCGGTGGTCTCTGATGGCACATAGCCAAGGCTGCCCCAGCTCCAGCTGTCATTGCCGATGGTGGGGTAGGACAGAAAACCCTTCGGCTTGTCGATCCCGTCACCGCTGACGAAGGCCGCCGCTTCCGAGCGCGCGAACTTGTCGGCGATCCGCCCCGCCAGCCAGCCTTCGATATCGAAAGCACTGTCATCCAGCAGACGCTGCGAGGCCTTCGGCAGCGCGGAAAGCTCATGCAGCGGGATCGAGATCCGCTCGATCTGCGGCGTATCGGTCTCGGTGCGCGCCGCCGTTTCGCTGGCCCAGCCGGCGCCCATCTCGGAATGATCGACCAGCACATCGAAAGAGGTCGCATCGACATTCACCACCGAAGCGATCGACCGGATCGAGGCGGTCGAGGACAGCGTGCCCTGAATCGTCGCCGCCGTCTGCGGATCGACCAGATAGCCGCCATCGGCAGCGACCGCCGTGCTCATCGCCTTGCCTTCGATCGCAAGGCCGCGCAGCCCGTCATCATCGCCGGATCGCAGATAGGCGGCAAAGGCCTTCTGATGCGGGGCTTCCTCGCTGGCCGCCTGCGCCAAGGCAGGGCGTGCGGTCATCATCGTCTTTCGGTCAAGCTTGGTCATTCGTGTATCCTGCTCTTGAAGTTGCGCCTTCACGTCATGCGAGAACGCCTTGAAATCGCTCATGAAGCCGGTCATGGCAGCCGTCAGCGCCTGGGCGGGGGACAGATCATCCCCGGCCCGGGACTTGGTCTCGGGATTGCTCATCTGATTGTCCTTTCGGGTCTAACTCTTCGGGTTGGCAAGGCTCGCGCGGGCCGTCTCGAAGGCCTCTGCCAGCATCGCCATCACCGCATTTTCGGGGTCATCCGCTTTCGCGCCGACGCGGGCATCGGGCAGCATCGGAAAGGTCACCAGCGACACCTCCCAAAGCTCCAGTTCGGTCAGGCGGCGCTGGCCTGCATCATCCTTGCGCGCCTTCAGCGTGCGATAGCCGATCGACAGCCCGTCAATCGCTTTCGCCGCAATCAGGGACGCCGCCTCGCGGCCCTTGGCCACATCCGTCAGCAACCGGCCCTTGACCCAAAGGCCCTTGGCATCCTCGCGGACCTCGTCCCAGACGCCGATGGGCTGGGCCGGATCATGCTGCCACAGCATCTTGACGCCGCGCCCCTTGGCCAGCGAGGCCGCATAGGCCCCCCGCTCGACGATATCGCCACCCTGATCGGGCGCGCCGAACAGCGAGGCATAGCCGCTGATCACCGTGCCATCGGTGACGGCGATCTCGCCGCCAAGGCTGCAAAACTTGTGTTCCAACATCAGTTGGCCCCCTTGCTCAAAACGTTCACGATTTCAAAGATCACCAGCGCCGCGCTGCCGCAGACAAGGACCCAGACAAGCCGTTCGAGGCGGAACACCATCCCCTCGATCCGGCCCAGACGGTGGTCCACTTGCGCGAACCAGAAGTCCTGCCCCGGCAAAGGCGCGACACGCGGCTTGCCCGAGATATCGACGACCTTAGGATCCATGGCACGGCTCGCGTGGTGGCAGGCCCAAAATGCTGCGCTTTTCCGCTTCGGTCAGAAAATCCGCATCACTCACGCGGCGCCACTGGGCATCGCGCTCGGCGGTCAGGGCGGGCACCTGATCAAGATCGGGGCGCAGCACGATATCCATGCCCGCAACCTCGGACATCCAGCCCGACAGCGCCTCGAATACCCGCGACACCAGCGGCAGCACGGTCAGGCGATAGAAGGCGCGGTTCGCCTCTTGATAATTCGCGTAAGTCGCGTCGCCGGGGATCCCCAGGATCATCGGCGGCACCCCGAAAGCCACGGCAATCTCGCGCGCCGCCGCTTCCTTGGTCTTCTGGAACTCCATGTCCGAGGGCGAAAAGCCCATCGGCTTCCAGTCGAGCCCCCCTTCCAGCAGCATCGGCCGCCCCGCATTGCGCGCGCCCTGATGCTGCGTCTCCATCTCCATCAGCAACCGGTCATATTGATCCGGCGTCAGCGAAGACTGCCCGTCGGCGCCGGAATAGACGATCGCCCCCGAAGGCCGCGCGGCATTGTCCAGCAAGGCCTTCGACCAGCGCGAGGCCGCGTTATGCACATCGATCGCCGCCGCCGCCGCTGTCAGGGCGGACATGCCATAGTGATCGTCCTGCGGATGAAAGCTCTTGATATGGCAGATCGGGCTGATGCCCTCGGTCACCGCAAAGCGATGCTTGCGCCCGCCGACCGCGTATTCATAGGCCACCGGCCAGCCATCCGCGCCGGGCACCACCGACATGCGGTCCGACCGCAGCACATGCAGTTCCACCGGCACCGCGTCCTCGGCCAAAGCCGCTTCGAGATATCCGTTCCCCGTCAGCAACAACTGCCCGAACAAGGCCTCGAACATCTCGGCCCGACCCTGCCCCGCATTGGGACGCGCCAGCAGCGCCTGCACGGGATGCTGCTCGAACCTCTGGCCCGCATCCTGCACGATGACCGGAATCGCCGCCGCTGCCTCTGCAATCAGCTTGACCGCGCGAAACCCCACCGGATTGCCCGTAAACCCCGCCTTGGTCAGCGAGGCCACATCCCGCGGCGACCACATCACACGGCCCGCAGCCCCCAGTGCCGCGACCCGCCCGGCAGCCGAGGCCTTGACCTCGACCCCCTGTTCCGGCCCCTTGCGGCGCATCCAATCAAACATGCAATTCTCCCTTGCGCCGATCCCTTGGGGACCATCTGCAGTTCACGAAAACCAATTTGCGGGAAAGACGTTCGCAACCCTGAAACGGGGCGCACGGTGCGCCCCGCAACAGCTTTCAAAGGGTGCGAATCTGCGGATTGCGCCATGCCGCAGCAGGGGCAATCATCAGATCATGCAAGGCCCAGACCAGCGCATCGACACGGTCAGGCGAGCCACGGCCCGCATACCCACCCGAGGTCATCTGCACCATCTGATCCTCTAGTTGATCGAGGCCAGCGACATGGCTCACCCGCCCCTGCTCGTAGAGGGCCGCCACAGGTTCCGCCCTAGCGACCTTCCCCCGCGAGGCCCTGACCCCGCGATAGGGCAACAGCGGATCGACCTGCCGCAAGACATCCTCGACCATGTCACCGCCCTGGTTGACCTCTGCCACCAGCCGGTCCGCCCCATGCCGGTGGAACGCCGCCACAGCGACCTCGGCCCAGCCCAAGGGCTTCAGCCCCGCGACCGAAGCATCCTCCAGCACCACCGCCCGCCAGTCCTGCACCGGTCCCGCCATCGCGACGCCCGCCACGACAATCCCGCAGGCATCCGCCTGCGCCGTCGCGGTGGCAGGCGGATCAATGGCCACAACGATCCGGTCCAGTTTCGGCACCTGTTCCGCACGTTGGATCATCTCAAACGACCACAAGGCCCCCTCGATCTCGGACAGCAACTCGCCCGCGATCTCCTGCCGGCCCAACTGCGTGCCGCCATAGCGCGCCACGACCTCAGCGATAAAACTCGCCGCAAGGTTTGCCCTGTTGGCCTGCGTCGGCGCATGGGTCATCACCGTCGAATTGCGCTGCAACAGCCCCTCCAGCAAGGCAGACCGCCTTGGCGTGGTGGTGACACAGGCCCGCGGATCATCCCCCAGCCGCAAGCCGAATTGCAGCATGTCCCAGGCCTCTTGCGCACGCTTCCACTTGGCCAGTTCATCGGCCCAAAGCGCCTCGAACTGCCGCCCGCGCAAGGCATCGGGATCATGCGCCGACAGGACCTGCGCCTCGGCCCCGTTGGGCCAGACCAGCATCCGCCGCCCCGCCTGCCAGTCCGGACGCCGGTCGGACGGCGCACAGGCCATGATCCCGCTGTCGCCGAAGACCATCAACTCGCGCGCCTGATCCATCGTCTCGCCGACCAGTGCCACTTGGCGCACCAGCCCCGCATCAAGCGGTTTCGGCCCCTCGACCATGGCCCGCACCCATTCCGCCCCCGCCCGGGTCTTGCCCGCACCACGTCCCCCCAGAATCGTCCAGGTGCGCCATTCGCCACCCGGCGGGGTCTGATGATCCAGCGCCCAGAACTCGAACAGGTTGGGCAATGCGACAAGTTCCGCCTCAGTCAGCCCCGCCAGAAACGCCTTCTGCGTCGCGCGCGGCACGGATCCGATCAAGCTTGCGCCCGATCGAAGCACGGATCGCGTCGTAGTCGATGGGCTCACCCCCGTCTTTTCCAAGTCTGGCATGGAAGGCCTCCTCTTTTTCGAGCACCTTCAAATGCGCCGAATGCAATTCCCCAAGTTTTCTGATTAGGTCTGCCGGTTTCACCGCTGCCGGATCATCCCGCGCTGCCTGAACCATGTCCTGCAAGAGGACACGCATGTCCCCTGTCAGCACTCTGAGTTCCCTCAAACGCGCTTCTTCATCCGATACGGGCCCGCCCGCACCTCTGGTTTCGTCTGTCATTGAAGTTCTGCCTGTAATGGGTCTTCCGCCCCAGGCGAGTCTCGGGCCGGAACCCGATATCTAGCCCTCGTAACATACTGACAAAAATGGCAA
Organism: Yoonia sp.; assembly: GCF_036770585.1. Classification (GTDB taxonomy): domain Bacteria; phylum Pseudomonadota; class Alphaproteobacteria; order Rhodobacterales; family Rhodobacteraceae; genus Yoonia. Next base: position 31,817 of record NZ_DAIPIW010000029.1, read on the forward strand.
AAGTCAAAGGGCCGGACGCAACACGCGACCGGCCCCTTCACCAATTTCTAAGCTTTTGCCGGTCTAGCCGTCGCTTTCTTGGGTGGCACGCTCTGCCTCGATCTGGCGCCAGCGGGCGACATTGCGGTTGTGATCGTCAAGGTTCGTCGCGAAGGCATGACCGCCGGTGCCATCGGCCACAAAGAAGATATAGGCGGTGGTATCGGGGTTCAGCGCCGCCTCGATCGCCGCGCGCCCGGGGTTCGCGATCGGCGTCGGAGGAAGACCCTCGATCACATAGGTATTCCAAGGGGTTGCCGCGCGAAGTTCACTTTGTCGCAACCCACGTCCCAGGACACCGACACCCTGATTGATGCCATAGATCACCGTCGGGTCCGTCTGCAAACGCATCCCGCGGTTCAGGCGATTGACAAAGACGCTCGCGACCTGTGCCCGCTCGTCCGGGACGCTGGTTTCCTTCTCGATGATCGAGGCGAGAATCAGCGCCTCTTCCGGTGTCGAAAGCGGCAGACCCTCGGCCCTGTTTTCCCAGGCTTGGGTCAGGATCGCGGTCTGCACGTCGGTCATGTCGGCCAGAATGGATGACACCGTGTCACCCACCGACACCTCATAATCGCGCGGCGCAAGCGAGCCTTCGGGCGGAACGACATCAATATCCGCGACAAGGATATCAAGCTGCGACAGCGCATTCAGGATCTGCCAGCTTGTCGCCCCTTCCGCAATCACGACCCGAAAAGAGGCCGACCCGTCGTCCTTCAACGCGAGGTATTCCGCAGGCGGTTCCTCTTCGACAATGATGAAACTCGCGATCTCCGCGAATTGGTTGGTGGCCGGATCAAGCTCGCGCACATCGACCAACGTCCGGTTGATGCCGACGCGATAGATCACCTCGGCCCCGCAGGTATTGCGTCCGCCGCGCGTGACGATATCGACGATCTCTTCCATGGTGGCCGCTTCCGGCACACGGAACCGCCCCGCTTTCAGCAAACCAGATTTTTCGCTGTAATCCGCCCCCGCCTCGAAGATGAACGCCGAATTGATCGCCCCGCGCTCCAGAAGATCCTGCGAGACACCGGCGAAACTCCCGCCCGAGGGCACCTCGAGACAGATCGCCTGCGAAAGCGGCCCGGG
>NZ_DAIPIW010000096.1:0-7995 GCF_036770585.1 Yoonia sp.
GCGCGCGGTTGGCGTCGTCGTTTTCAAGGAACGGGATCAGCGAGGCGGCGACCGAGACAAGCTGTTTCGGCGACACGTCGATCAGGTCCACGTTCTCGCGTGGGGACAGCGTGTAGTCGCCGTTCTTGCGGGTCGAAACCAGTTCGTTCTTGAACGAGCCGTCATCCGCCATGTTCGCATTGGCCTGCGCCACGGTGTGACGCATTTCCTCGGTGGCGGACATATAGGACACCTCGTCGGTGACCTTGCCATCCACGACCTTGCGATAGGGCGTTTCGATGAAGCCGTATTTGTTGACACGGGCAAAGGTGGCCAGGCTGTTGATCAGACCGATGTTCGGCCCTTCGGGCGTTTCGATCGGGCACATCCGGCCATAGTGGGTCGGGTGCACGTCGCGCACTTCGAAGCCCGCACGCTCGCGCGTCAGACCGCCGGGCCCGAGCGCCGAGAGACGGCGCTTGTGGGTGACTTCGGACAGCGGGTTGGTCTGGTCCATGAACTGCGACAGCTGGCTGGACCCGAAGAATTCGCGGACAGCAGCGGCAGCAGGTTTCGCGTTGATCAGATCCTGCGGCATCACGGTGTCGATCTCGACCGAGGACATACGTTCCTTGATCGCGCGCTCCATCCGCAACAGGCCGACGCGATACTGGTTTTCCATCAGCTCACCGACCGAGCGGACACGACGGTTGCCGAGGTGGTCGATGTCGTCGATGTCGCCGGTGCCGTCACGCAGTTCGACCAGCGCCTTGATGCAGGCGACGATGTCTTCCTTGCGCAGGGTGCGCATGGTGTCTTCGGCGTCCAGATTCAGACGCATGTTCATCTTGACCCGACCGACAGCCGAGAGGTCGTAACGCTCGCTGTCGAAGAACAGCGTGTCGAACAGGGCCGAGGCACTGTCGACGGTCGGCGGCTCGCCCGGGCGCATGACGCGGTAGATATCCATGAGCGCGGTTTCGCGGTTCATGTTCTTGTCCGACGCCATCGTGTTGCGCATGTAGGCGCCGACGTTGATGTTATCGATATCAAGGACGGGGATCGAGGTAATGCCCGCATCCAGCAGGTCCTTCAGCGTGCCGCCGATGACGGCACCATCCTTGTCACGCTCGACCGTCAGTTCATCACCGGCTTCGACGTAGATCGCGCCGTTTTCCTCGTTGATGATGTCCTGTGCAACGAACTTGCCCACGATGTTCTCGTATGGGACGAGCAGGTCCGTCACCTCGCCGGCATCGATCAGCTTCTTGACCGTCCGGGGCGTGATCTTTTCGCCAGCCTTGGCGATGACTTCACCGGTCTTCGCGTCGACCAGATCGAAGGTCGGGCGGGTGCCGCGCACGCGCTCGGGGAAGAACTTGGTGACCCAGGCGTTCTTCTTCTTCTTGTCCAGCTTGTAGTCGACGGTGTTGTAATAGGCATTCATGATGCCTTCCTGATCCATGCCCAGCGCATAGAGCAGCGTCGTCACCGGCAGCTTGCGGCGACGGTCGATGCGGCAGAACACCAGATCCTTGGCGTCGAATTCGAAGTCCAGCCAGCTACCGCGGTATGGGATGATGCGGCAGGCGAACAGCAGCTTGCCCGACGAATGGGTCTTGCCCTTGTCGTGGTCGAAGAACACACCGGGCGAGCGGTGCATCTGGGACACGATCACACGCTCTGTGCCGTTCACGACAAAGGTGCCGTTGGGGGTCATCAGAGGCATGTCGCCCATGAAGACGTCCTGTTCCTTGATGTCCTTGACCGACTTGGCGCCCGTATCCTCGTCCACTTCGAAAACGATCAGACGCAGCGTCACCTTCAGCGGCGCGCTGTAGGTCATGTCGCGCTGCTGGCATTCCTCGACATCGTATTTCGGCTTTTCCAGCTCGTATTTGACGAACTCGAGCACGGCGGTTTCGTTGAAATCCTTGATCGGAAAGACCGACTGGAAGACACCCTTGATGCCTTCGCCGTCCAATGGCTGCGCGGCATCGCCGGACCGCAGGAACAGATCGTAAGAGGATTTCTGAACCTCGATGAGGTTCGGCATTTCAAGCACTTCGCGGATTTTGCCGTAGTACTTGCGCAGGCGTTTCTGACCAAGGAAGGAAGAAGCCATGTGCGATGTCACCTTTTGCTTTGTCTCTCGAATGTCTCTGCGCCGGGGCCGCACGGAACCACCCATTTGACAGGGGGCCTGATATCCATTCGTGGCATCCGTCCCACCGGCTGCCTCCCGATATCGAAACCTACCCAAGGGGTCGGTCGGCATTGGCCGACCTCTAAGACAGGTTTGGCCGGACCCGCATTTCTACGGGACCAGCCGAGTTTTCGGGCAGAGTGTCTCTGCCTGATGTGCAGGCTTAGGCCAGTTCGACCTCGGCACCAGCTGCTTCCAGCTTTGCCTTGATCTCGTCGGCTTCGGCTTTGGCAATGCCTTCTTTGATCTTGCCGCCAGCTTCGACCAGATCCTTGGCTTCTTTCAGGCCAAGACCGGTGATGGCGCGGACTTCCTTGATGACGTTGATTTTCTGTGCGCCAGCATTCTTGAGAACGACGTCGAATTCGGTCTTCTCTTCGGCAGCAGCCGCACCGGCGTCACCCGCAGGGCCAGCCATCATGACGGCGCCACCGGCAGCAGGTTCGATACCATACTCGTCCTTGAGGATGGTTTTCAGTTCTTGTGCTTCGAGAAGGGTCAGACCAACGATCTCTTCAGCAAGTTTCTTCAGATCAGCCATTTTATGCTTTCCGTTCGTTTATGTGTGTTCCAACGTGAGGGACGCGCGCCCCCAAGCCAATTCAGGTGCCTTATGCAGCTTTCTCTTCGATGGTCGAAAGAATGCTCGCGATGTTCGAAGCAGGTGCGCCAATGGCCCCGGCAATATTTGCAGCGGGTGCGCCGATGCAGCCGACGATCGAAGCGATAAGCTCTTCGCGGGATGGCATCTTTGCGACGGCTGCAACACCGGCAGGGTCAAGTGCCGTATCGCCCATAGCACCGCCGAGGATGACAAGCTTGTCATTGTCCTTGGCGAACTTGTCCACCACCTTCGCCGCAGCGACGGGGTCTTCGGAATAGGCAAGTACGGTCATGCCCGTGAGGTATTTTGCGATGCTTGCGCATGGCTTCCCCTCAAGGGCGATTTTGGCGAGTCTGTTCTTGGCAACGCGCACGGAACCGCCCGCTTCACGCATGGATGCGCGCAGGTCCTGCATTTCGGCAACTGTCATGCCTTCGTAGTGGGCAACCACAACGACGCCAGAGCTTTCAAAGATCTGGCCGAGGTCTTCAACCAGCTGTTCTTTTTGTGCTCTATCCACAGTTTCACTCCAAGTTTGGTGCCGGAATGGGTCCGGCACCGGCTCACATTTTGTCAAACGGCAGGGCCGCCCAACATCTACAGTCCATGCAAACGGGGCGTGCCAGCCAAGTCTCCAAAAGAGCCTTAAAATCTGGTCTATCCCGTCTCAGGCAGGAATTATCGGCATATGGGCCAACCCACCGTCTCGGACGAATAAAGGCCCGAACGAATCATTCTTTCGGGCCAGTGGGGGGACATCTAGTCGCTCGCAAGGCAAATGCCAAGAGCAGAGGCGTCCGGTCATTCAGGATTTGTCAAGAAAAAACGGCAGGCCCGAAAGCCCGCCGTTTCACATCGCCATTGGCGCAGTAGGTCTAGGCGTTGCCAGTGGCCGAAGCCACATCGACGGTGACGCCGGGGCCCATTGTCGAGCTGACCGAGATCTTCTTCATGTAGGTGCCCTTGGCGCCTGTCGGCTTGGCCTTGCCGACGGCATCGACGAAAGCCTTCATGTTCTCGGCGATCTGCTCGGCGCTGAAGGACGCCTTGCCGATCCCGGCATGGACGACACCGGCTTTTTCCGCCTTGAACTGCACCTGACCGCCCTTGGCAGCCTCGACAGCTTCCTTGACGTCCATCGTCACCGTGCCGACGCGAGGGTTCGGCATCAGGTTGCGTGGGCCCAGGATCTTGCCCAGACGGCCGACAACAGCCATCATGTCGGGTGTGGCGATGCAGCGGTCAAAGTCGATCGTGCCACCCTGGATGGTTTCCATCAGGTCCTCGGCGCCGACGATATCCGCACCGGCTGCCTTGGCTTCATCGGCCTTTTCGCCGCGTGCGAAGACCGCGACGCGGACGGTCTTGCCCGTGCCGTGCGGCAGGGTCACCGTGCCACGGACCATCTGGTCGGCGTGACGGGGATCGACACCCAGCTGCATCGCGATTTCGATGGATTCATCGAATTTCGCGGTGGCATTGGTCTTGACCAGGGATGCGGCTTCAGCAACCGAGACGTTGGTCTTGCCATCGAAAGCGGCGCGTGCGGCCGCAGAGCGTTTACCAAGCTTTGCCATTACTTCACCTCGATGCCCATGGAACGGGCCGAGCCCATGATGATCTGCATTGCGCCTTCGATGTCGTTGGCGTTCAGGTCCTTCATCTTGGCTTCGGCGATTTCACGCACCTGCTTGGCCGAGATCGAACCGGCCGAGGCCTTGCCCGGCGTCTTCGAGCCGGACTGCAGCTTGGCGGCCTTCTTGATGTAGTAAGACGCAGGCGGCGTCTTGATTTCCATCGTGAAGGACTTGTCCTGATAATAGGTGATGACGGTCGGGCATGGCGCGCCGACTTCCATGTCTTCGGTCTTGGCGTTGAACGCCTTGCAGAATTCCATGATGTTGATGCCGCGCTGGCCCAATGCGGGACCGACGGGTGGGGACGGGTTCGCCTTGCCTGCAGGAACCTGCAGCTTCAGCGTGCCCATGATTTTCTTGGCCATTGGCCTTCTCCTGTTTCCAACGCCTCCGGGTCGCGACCCGTCAGCTTTGATGTTGTGTGGTCCGGCCGGTCACGCGCGCGCGCCGAAACCTCCCACGAGGGATCACCCCACGGGTGGGGCGACAAAGGCGGCGTTTAGGCGGGAATCGGTGGCGGCGCAAGGGGTTTTTCCCACATGCCAACCCGCAGTCGCCCCCGGGCAAGAGGTGCCAGCCCCCACCCCTTCCCCGCCGTCACAGCACAAGAGATCGCGCGGCCGATCAGACGAAAAAGGGGGCCGTCAGCCCCCCTTCGACATCGCAAGACTTGCCGGCAGCCTTATTGCTTGCTCACCTGCGTGAACTCCAGTTCCACCGGGGTTGCGCGGCCGAAGATCGAGACCGAGACCTTCAGGCGCTGGTTGTCCTCGTCGACCTCTTCCACCATGCCGTCGAAATCCTCGAACGGGCCGTCGTTGACCTTGACCTTCTCGCCGATCTCGAAATGGATCAGCGTGCGTGGCGCGTCTTCGCCCTCTTGCACGCGGCCGAGGATGGCCTGCACCTCGGCGTCGCGCATCGGCATCGGACGGCCCTGCGGACCCAGAAAACCGGTGACGCGGTTGATCGAATTGATCAGGTGATAGCCTTCGTCCGACATCTCCATGTGCACCAGCACGTAGCCGGGCATGAAGCGGCGCTCGGCCGTGACCTTCTTGTTGCGGCGGATTTCGATGACTTCCTCGGTCGGGACCAGAACCTCGTCGATCTGGTCGGACAGCCCCTGATCAGCCGCCTTCTGGCGGATCGCCTCTGCGATCTTCTTCTCGAAGTTCGAGAGAACACTTACCGAGTACCAGCGTTTCGCCATCTTTCAGAACACCTTGTTGTCATCTGCCCGAAGGGGCGCGGTTAGCTTCATTGCGAGTCCCGAAAATAAAAGCGGCGTGCAACTTCGCCGCCGCACGCCATTTCAGGATCGTTTCGCAGGCTCATACCGCCGCGCGTGCGGGTTTTCAAGAGGCAACGGGCAGAACGGGATCAGCCGCCGAAATAGGCCAGCACACCGTTCAGGCCGGTGCGCAGCATCAGATCGACAAGAAAGAAGAACAGCGCGGTCAGGCAGGCCATGATGAACACCATCAGCGTCGTCATCAGGGTCTCGCGGCGGGTCGGCCAGACGACCTTGGCGATTTCGGCGCGCGTTTCCTGAATGAACTTGATCGGGTTGGCGATGGCCATGGCCTTGCATCCTTTGCTTTACGGGCGGCACATACGAAGTCTTGCGCCTGAATTCAAGCCCGAGAGCAGGCCTGCCTGATCAACTTGTCTCGGGGCGCAGCAGGGTCACGCCGGGAATCATGCCAATGGCAGCGACCTGGTTGGCATAGTGCTGCTCGCTTTTGGCGTGGTCTTCGGGTGTGAAGGCATCGAAAGGGGGATAGCCATCCGCAACCGGCAAAAGTGCACGGGCACGGCGGGCGATGTCGGGCAGATCGGCTGTGTCGCCCCTGTGCAGCACCTCGGCCACCGCCGCTGCCGACAGGCCCGTGTTGATCGGGCGATCCACCACCGGCACATGGCGCGCGGCCACCTCGCCCAGCATCGCGGCGACGATTCGCGGAAAGAGCACGCGGTAATCCTCGTATCGCCAGACGGTGATCTGCCCGATACCCTTCGTCGTCCGCAGGTCCTGCACCAGCCCCAGCCAGTCCACGCTGGTCAGCGGATTGCGGCGCAGATAAAGGCCAAGGTGCCGCACCTGCCCGCCCAGAAGCATCTGGCAATAGGCCGAGTTCATGAAGGTCGTGGGGCGACGCACCGCAAGAAAGACATCCACGTCCTGCCCGAAGCTGGCGGCAAGCCGCGCCATCCGCTCGCCCGCGGGGCGGTAGCGGTGCCGCAACCCCAGCCCCTTGGGACTATTGAGAGGGCCGATGAAATTCTCTTCGCTTATCACCAGCCGGTGGGCATCCTGCGCAAGGGCGGCAAGCTGTTCTTGAGGGCTGCGGCGCGACGGATCCGCGACGGCACCGGGCTGAAACCCGAAAAGCGCCGGAATGGTGCGGCCCGGCAGGCGGAAATGCTCGGGGCCATAAAAGCGCACGCCATCGGCGGCGATGGCCTCGGTCGCGCGCTTGATGGTCTTTTGCAGGTGGGTGGTGGCGGTCTTGTGGGCGCCGACATGAAACGCGATCGTCAGGCTCTGGCGTGTCATGGGGTGAACGATCCTCTGGCAAGGGCGCCACGCGATCCGGTCTGGCAGGGGCAGCAGGACTTGAACCCGCGACCTACGGTTTTGGAGACCGCCGCTCTACCAACTGAGCTATACCCCTAGGACCGGCTGACGGGTTAGTCCGGAATCGGTGCGGGATCAAGGGGGAAGGTGCAGGACACTTCCGCATCGGGGCAAGAAATGCCACAAGTCAGGCAATGACTGACAAGGCCGCGACCCCGTGCTGAAAGCGTTTCGCAAACGACTGGAAAACTCTGAAACCCTTGCCGCGTTTCTGGCAGGTCTGGCGGCGCGCTATCTGGGGGTCTGCGAGCGGACGACCAAATGGACCATCATCGGCCGCGATGATCTGGTCGCCGCGACGCAAGACGGACCCGTGCTGGTCGTGATGTGGCATGAACGCTCGATCATGGGGGCGCTGCACTGGCCCGCAGGTGCCGGCCCGCTGTCCAGCCTCTACGCCAATTCCCCCATCGGGCGGGTGTCCGGTGCGCTGCAACGGCGGATGGGGCTACTGCCGATGCAGATGTCGGACAGGACCTCGAACGTTGCAGCATCACGCGCGGTGCTGAAGCGCGCCCGCGAGGGGGTCAGCATCGCCCTGACCGGCGACGGTCCCCTGGGCCCGGCGATGGCGTTGAAGGATGCGCCGCTGGAATGGGCGCGGGTGACGGGAATGCCGGTTTTTGCCTATGCGTTTTCCACAAGGCGGTTCAGGACGCTCGACACCTGGGACCGGATGATGGTGCCACGGCCCTTCGGGCAGGGCGCCAAGGTCTACCGCCGGTTCGAGGCGGGCATACCCCGCAAGATGGACGATGCGGACCGCGAGGCACTGCGGTCGAGGTTTGCGGATTTCCTGACAGAGACGATGGCCGAGGCGGACGGACTCGCAAGGGGCTGAGCAATTTCGGCAAGAGCATCATTTCCATAACACGAAAAGGCCGCCCCGTTGGGGGGCGGCCTTTGGTTTGTCTTGCCGTTTGTCGGG
>NZ_DAIPIW010000097.1:0-7622 GCF_036770585.1 Yoonia sp.
CATCCTGATTTCGGTCATGCTCGATAGCATGGGGATCGGGCTGATCATGCCGGTCATGCCCGAGTTGATCCAGGAGGTCGAAGGCGAAGGCATCGGTGCTGCCGCCGTCTGGGGCGGCATCCTTGCGACGATCTTTGCCGCGATGCAGTTCCTTTTCGGGCCGACTCTGGGCAGCCTCTCGGACCGTTTCGGGCGCAGGCCTATCCTGATCGGGTCGCTGGTCGTGATGGCCTTCAGCTATGTGCTGATGGCCCTCGCCCTGAGCATCACCTTCCTGCTGGTGGCGCGGATCATCGGCGGGATCACAGCCGCAACACAGGCGACCTCGGCAGCCTATATGGCCGATATCTCGAAGCCGCATGAAAAAGCCGCGAATTTCGGTCTGATCGGTGCGGCCTTCGGGGTGGGTTTCGTGCTGGGTCCGATGATCGGCGGGCTGCTGGCGGAATACGGCACGCGGGCACCCTTCTGGGCGGCTGCCGGCCTTGCAGCGGCCAATGCCGTCTTCGGCTTTTTCGTCCTGCCCGAGACCGTCACCGACAAGATCCGCCGCCCCTTCCAGTGGGCCCGCGCAAACCCGCTGGGCGCATTGCGGAACATCGGCGCGCTGCCGGAACTGAAGAAACTCTTGCTGATCTCCTTCGTTTATACCATGGCCTTTTTCGTCTATCCCGGCGTCTGGGCCTACTTCGGGGCCGAGCGTTTCGGCTGGAGCCCGGGCATGATCGGCCTGTCGCTGGGTCTTTTCGGGGTCGGCATCGCGATTGTGCAGGGGCTGCTGATCCGGCCCATCCTGCGGCGGATCGGGGACCGCAACGCGGTCATCCTCGGGCTGTCGATCGACGTCGTCGCCTTTGTCGCACTGGGGTTCGTGACGACCGGCTGGGTCGCACTGGCGCTGACACCGCTGACGGCACTGGGGTCTATCGCGGGGCCTGCGCTGCAAGGGATCATGTCGCGCACCGCCGCCGACAACCAGCAGGGCGAGTTGCAGGGCACGGTCAGTTCGATCAACGCGGTCGCGACGATCCTTGCGCCGCTGATGGTCACGCAGACCTTCTGGTATTTCACCGATGGGGGCGGCCCGCTCTATGCCCCCGGCGCGCCCTTCCTGCTGTCGGCGCTTTTGACCGTCTTTTGCATCGCGGTCTTTGTCCAGACGCCCCGTCCGCAGCGCGCCCGCGTCATCTAGCGTCGCCTTCGGGCTTGCATGCGCCATAACTTCTGGCAGGGTCGCGCCGAACACAGAACCAAAAGGCCTCTCCCATGTCCCAAGTCAAAGCCGCCGTCTGCCGTGAATTCGGCGCTCCCCTTACAATTGAAACCGTCACGCTGGCCGCCCCCAACGCGGGCGAGGTCGAGGTCACACTGGCCGCCTGCGCGATCTGTCATTCCGATATCACCTATATGGGCGGCGGCTGGGGCGGCACCCTGCCAGCGATCTACGGGCACGAGGCGGCGGGCCATGTCTCGGCCGTCGGGGACGGCGTGCGCGGGCTGGCGGTCGGCGATCCGGTCGTGGTCACGCTGATCCGGTCCTGCGGCACCTGCCCCTCTTGCGCCAGCGGCGCACCCGTGGCCTGCGAAAGTGATGTGGCGACCAGCCCGATCACCGATGCATCCGGCGCGCCTGTCGTGCAGGCGATGAACACCGGCGGTTTTGCCGAAAAGGTCGTGGTCAGCCAGTCACAGGTCGTGAAGCTGAGCGCGGGGATTCCGATGGAAGCCGCATCCTTGCTTGCCTGCGGGGTGATCACGGGTGTCGGCGCAGTGGTCAACGCCGCAGGGTTGCGGGCGGGTCAGGATGTGGTCGTGATCGGCGCGGGCGGCGTGGGCCTGAACGCCATCCAAGGCGCGCGGATTGCCGGCGCACGCCGGATCGTCGCCGTCGACATGAGCGAAGAGAAACTGGCGATTGCCCGCGAATTCGGCGCCACCGACGGTGTGCTCGGCACGGTCGAGAAACCATGGCAGGCCGCGAAAGAGGCCATGGGGCGCGGCGCTGATGCGGTCTTCGTCACCGTGGGTGCCATCCCCGCCTATGACGCGGCCCCCAAATACCTTGCCAACAAAGGCAAGGTGATCATGGTCGGCATGCCCCATTCCGGCGCGATGTCCACTTACGAGCCGGTGATGCTGGCCGCCACTGGCCAGGGCATGGTCGGTTCCAAGATGGGCGATGTGGTTATCGCCCGCGACATCCCCTGGATGGTCGACCTTTATGAACAGGGCCGCCTGAAACTGGACGAGCTGATCTCGGGCCGCTGGCGCCTCGATCAGATCAACGAGGCCATTGCGGATACCAAGACTGGAAGTGCGAAGCGGAATGTGATTGTATTCGGGTAAATCCACATGACCCGCGACAGAGAGGCAGACCAGATGCCCCGAGACGCCACACTCCGCGGCCCCAAGGCCCGCGCCCTGATGCCGGATTACCTGCGGCTGATTGCGCTCTTCGGTATCGTCGTCGTCAACGTGCAGTATATCGCGTTTTCGTCGCTGAACGGGTTTACGCCCCCCGCGGGGGAACCAATGCGCGACATGGTCACGCTCTGGCTTGTGAACGGCTTGGCGCTGCTCAAGACCTATGGTCTGTTTTCCTTCATGTTCGGCGTGGGCCTGGGTTTTCTGATGGCCTCGGCCGAGAGGCGCGGCCTGCCCTTCAATCATCTGTATCGCAACCGGATGATCGGGCTGCTGATCCTGGGGATCGCGCATGGATGCCTGTTCTTTCCGGGCGACATTCTTGTGATCTATGCGGTGACGGGGACGATTCTCTATCGGTTCAGGCATTGGCCGGTGGCAAGGCTGGTCAAGGTCGGGGGCGCGTTGCTTGTTGTCCAGATCGTCATCGCGCTGCCATTGCTGGTGGCGACACCCGAAGTGCCGGCGGATTTTCTTGCCATCGAGCAGGCTGCGCTGGCGGATGGTCGCTTCCTAGATGCCGCGATTTTCCGAAGCGTCAGCTTTGCATTCACCTTTCCGTTTCTGGTCATGACCCAGGGGTTTTCCGCCCTCGGGTGGTTTTGCCTTGGTCTGGCATCCGTGAAGTCGGGCATGATCGACGATGCGGATCACCCGCTGTGGGCGCGCGCGCGGCGGTTGTGCCTTGTGCCGGGGGTCGGGCTGAGCCTGATCGGGGCCGCGCTTTGGCTATGGGGGCCGACACCGGCGGGCGTGGCGCTGACGGTGGTCGCGGCCCCGCTGGCGACCATCGGCTATCTTGGCCTGATCGCGCTGATCTCGCGGCCACCCGGACCGATCATGTCGCGGGCGCTGGCGGCGGGCGGATCGAGCCTCAGCATCTACCTTGGGCAATCGATCCTTCTGTCCGGCATCTTTGCCGCCTACGGGCTGGACCTGTGGAGCAGCGTCGGCCTGATGACCGCGACCCTCATCGCGATCTTGGTCACTGTCCTGCTGATCGTGGGTCTGGCGTTCTGGCGGATGTGGTTCAGGCTGGGTCCCTTCGAATGGGTGCTGCGGCGGATCACCTATACCGGGGCGCAGGCCAGGCCTGCATAGGCGCAGCTTACCCCTTCAGGGCGCTGATCCATTCATCGCCCCGTCCCAGTCGTAGACCACGATATCCCCGGTTTCCCGCGCATCCAGCGACCGGTAGAGCGCCCTTGCCGCCACGTTGTCCGCTTCCGTCGCCAGCCAGATGCCCTCGCAGCCTCGCGCCCGCGCCACATCCAACAGCCGCGCACACATCCGCCTCGCGATGCCCTGTCGCTGCCATTCATCGCGCACGCCGACCTCGGCCACAAAGAACGCAGGCGCCTTGTCGGGATGCAGCATCACCTGCCCCGTCGCCATGCCGACCGCCTGATCCCCGGCATAAGCCATGACAAGCACATGCGCCGGATCATCCAGAAACGCCTGCGCCTGATCCGCGCGCACGGGATTGTCGAACACCCCCTCGGCGACAGCCAGAAGACGTGCAAGATCATCTGGACCCATCAGGTGAAGCGTGATTGTCTCGGGCAAGACAAATACCTCTCGGAGTAGCCTCATGAAACTCGCCGATCTCGACATCATTGTCACGGCCCCACCGCCGCCCGGTTGGGGCGGGCGCTATTGGCTGCTGGTCAAGGTGACCTCGGACAGCGGCGTCGTCGGCTGGGGCGAGTGTTATGCCGCGTCGGTCGGCCCCGCGGCGATGAAGGCCGTCATCACCGATGTCTTCACCCGCCACATGGCAGGCGAGAACCCCGAGAATATCGAGTTGATGTTCCGCCGCGTTTATTCCGCAGGCTTCACTCAGCGCCCTGACCTGACGGTCATCGGCGCATGGTCGGGGCTGGAAATGGCCTGCTGGGACATGGTCGGCAAGGACCGCGACCGCCCCGTTCATGCGCTGATCGGCGGGCGGATGAACGACCGCATCCGCGCCTATACCTACCTTTATCCGCGCGACAGCCACCCCTTGCCGGAATTCTGGTCCAGTCCCGACATGGCGGCCGAGGTTGCCTTGGACATGGTCGAGAAAGGCTATACGGCGATCAAATTCGACCCCGCAGGCCCCTATACCATCCGTGGCGGGCACATGCCCTCGATGCATGACATCAGCCTGTCGGTCGCCTTTTGCCGCGCCATCCGCGAGGCCGTGGGCGACCGCGCCGACCTTCTGTTCGGCACGCACGGGCAGTTCAGCACCGGCGGCGCGATCCGTCTGGCCAAGGCGCTCGAACCCTATTCGCCGCTTTGGTACGAAGAACCGATCCCGCCGGACAACATCGCGCAAATGGCAAGCGTCGCCGCCGCGACCTGCATCCCTGTCGCGACTGGCGAACGCCTGACCACCAAGGCGGAATTCGCCCAGATCCTGCGGCAGGGTGCTGCGACGATCCTGCAACCGGCGCTTGGACGGTCGGGCGGCATCTGGGAAACCAAGAAGATCGCCGCCATGGCCGAGGTCTATAACGCCCAGATCGCACCGCATCTTTACGCAGGCCCCATCGAATGGGCGGCCAATATCCAGCTTGCCGCCTCGATCCCCAATATCCTGCTGGCCGAAACCATCGAGACGCCCTTCCATTTCGACCTGATCAGACACGGGCTCACGGTCGAGGACGGTTATATCCCCGTGCCCACCGCCCCGGGGTTGGGGATCGAGGTGGACGAAGTCCTCGCCCGCGCGCATCCTTTCACCGGCGACGGGCTGCATCTGCAAATGCAGGAAGACCCGATCGGCTATCACGGGTTCAACACCTTTGCAGGCGGCGCGCCGGTCAAGCGTGACGGCGACGCCTGACGGGGGTTTCATTTCCCGCATCCATACCTATGATTGAACCACGTTCAACGATGGGGGACCCATGGCCAGCAAGACCGAAGCCCGCCGCGAGGCGCTGCGCAAAACCCTGATCGAGATCGCCGAGAAGACCATCGCGACCCAAGGCCTGCGCGCCCTGCGTGCCCGTGATCTGGCGAAAGAGGCAGGCTGTGCCGTCGGTGCCATCTACAACGTCTTTGGCGATCTGACCGATCTGGCTTTGGCCGTGAACGCGCGCACCTTTCACAGGCTGGGCGCCGAGGTCGCGGCCGCGCTGGACGACGCAGGTCAGGATCCGGTGGACCAGCTTGTCGTCATGGCGCAGGCCTATCACCACTTTGCCGCGGCCAATCACCTGTCGTGGCGGGCCCTCTTCGAGGTCGAGCGTCCCGAAGGCGAAACTGCCCCCGACTGGTATCTGCAAGAGATGGGGCGACTGTTTGTCTATATCTCGGACCCTTTGTCCGTGATCTTCCCTGACGCCGCACCTGACGACCTTGTGCTTTTGACGCGCGCGCTGTTCTCGTCGGTGCACGGGATCGTCCTGCTGGGCCTCGATGATGCCAGCGCAGGCGTCCCGCGCCAGGACATCGACCGCATGATCGCCCTTGTTCTGCACCAGGTCACGGCGTCCAGCAGAATTATTTGAACAATGTTCATTTTTGGTCTTGCGAGAATCGCAGCCCTGACTTACATCTAGGTCATGAACATTGTTCATGATTGGAGAACCAGATGCTCAAGACACTTGCGACACTCATTCAGGGCCAGAACGCACGGGCAGAGGACCGCGTCCGCGATGCCTTCGCCATCGAACTGATCGACCAGAAGATCCGCGAAAGCGAAAGCTCCTTGCGCGCGGCGAAAGCCACGCTTGCCAGCCTGATCCAGCGCCAGCGGTCCGAGGAAAGGCAGCACGCGGCCCTCAAGACCCGCATCGCCGACCTGACCGCCCGCGCGGCCGAGGCACTCGACAACAACCGCGAGGATATGGCCCTTGAAGCCGCCCGCGCCATCGCCAGCATGGAAAACGAACTGGCGGTGCGTGACGAAACGCGCGACCGGCTGGACCAGAAGATCACCCGCCTGCGGTCCTCGATCGAGGCGGGACACCGCCGGATCATCGACCTCAAACAGGGCGCGATCCAGGCCAGGGCGGTGCGCCGGGAACAGACGATCCAGATGCGGCTGGTCAAATCCGGCGCTGTCGAAAGCAGCGTCGAAGAGGCCGAAGAGCTGATCGCCCGCGTCCTTGGCCGTGACGACCCCTTCGAGCGGTCCGAGATCATGGCCGACATCAACCGCGACCTGACCGGCGGCAGCATCGCCGACCGCATGGCCGAGGCAGGCTTCGGACCTGCCACGCGCGCAACGGCGGAGGGTGTTCTCGCCCGCCTGAAGTCATCCAAATCTTAACCCCGACAAACCCATCAACCCGAAAGGAAATCCCATGTCCGTCTCGAAATCAGACAATGCACTGATCATGTTCGTCAACGGCGTCGGTGTCGCCATCGCCTATGGCATGCTCGGCATCTCGCTTTGGCTCTCGACCAATGTGCCGCTCGCCACCAAGGGCTTCTGGGCCATGGCGATCCTTCTGCTGACCCTCGCGCTGATCAATTTCGTCAAATACCGCTTCGACGAAAAACTGTCCGAAGACCGCATCGCCCGACTCGAGGCCGCGCGCAACGAAAAGCTGCTGGAAGAATACAGCGGCGACAAGATCTGACCGCCATCTGCCGACCCTCCCTGTCCCGCCCCCCGGGACAGGGATTTCGCTTTTCAAATCCCACGTCCTTGGACACACTCGCCCCATGAAATACCTGCGCCAGTTTGCGGCCCGTATCGTGGGCCAGTCGATCCGTATCTTCGCCCGCGCCATCACCGCCGTGCGGGCCGATTGGAAGGGCATCGAACCGGTCCCCCGCCAGCGCGTCTATTTCGCCAATCACACCAGCAATGCCGACATGCCGATGATCTGGTCGGTGCTGCCACCGGCGCTGCGCCGCACCGTGCGGCCGGTGGCTGCCGCCGACTACTGGCTCAAGAACCGCCTGCGCGCCTTTGTCGGGCCCGAGGTCTTCAACTGCGTCCTGATCGACCGCCGCCCCGAGGTCGACGACAAACCGCTCGACAAGATCATCGCCGCGCTGGACGAAGGATCGTCCCTGATCATCTTTCCCGAAGGCAACCGCAACATGACCGAAGACCCGCTCTTGCCCTTCAAGGCGGGGCTTTACAACATGGGGCTGGCACGACCGGATGTGGACCTTGTGCCCACATGGGTCGCCAACCTGACCGAGATCATGCCCAAGGGCGAGGTGATCCCCCTGCCGCTGATCTGCACCGT
>NZ_DAIPIW010000098.1:0-4674 GCF_036770585.1 Yoonia sp.
TGCGGGTCGAGATCGCGCGCCTGCACAAGGAAATCGGCGCGACGATGATCTACGTGACCCACGATCAGGTCGAGGCGATGACGCTGGCCGACAAGATCGTCGTGCTGCGGCTGGGCAATATCGAACAGGTCGGCGCGCCGATGGACCTTTACCGTGATCCCGACAACAAGTTCGTGGCGGGTTTCATCGGCTCGCCCGCGATGAACTTCGTGGCCGGCACGATATCGGGCGGCGGTGTCGAAGCTGCGGGTCTTGGTGGTCGGATCGAGGGTGTGCCGGGGGCTGAGTCGGATGGTCGTGCCGTCAGCGTGGGCGCGCGGCCCGAGCATCTTGCGCTGGTTGCGGGCGACACCCACAGGGTCGAACTGACCGAAAGCCTTGGCGGCGTGTCATATGCCTATCTGACCTCGGCGACGGGCGAGCGGGTGATCGTCGAGGAACGCGGCGATACCCGCAGTGCCGAAGGCGACAAGGTCGGTTTGCAGATCGACCCGACGCGGGTGTTCCTGTTCGATGCCGCGACCGAGGCGCGTATCCGGGGGTAGGGTGCAGGGGCTTTGCCCCTCGCCCCGGATCAGGTCCGGGGCTCACCCCAGGATATTTTCGGGCCAATAATGACGATCAGCGTTTGCCATAGTAGAGGCCGACGACGTGTTCGGCCTCGGCAAAGAAGAGCCAGCGCAGGGTAAGGACGCCCGCGATGTGGCTGAGCACGGCCAGTGCGGCCAGCCAATGGGTGAAGGGAAGCAGCAGCAGGATCACGGGCAGGGCGAAGGCCAGCGCGATGGTGATGATCCGCAGGTTGCGGCTGTGCTTGCGCCCGACCTGATGGATGAACTCGCGCATCAGGTAGTTGGTGCCAGTGTGCGGCGGCTCGAAGGCGCGGACCTTGCCGATATGGCCAAGGCCCGTGGCGCTTTCGAGCGAGGTGGCAGAGGCCTTGAAGCGCCCGTCACCGCTGACCCAGGCGAGGATTTGCAGGGCCGCCCCGATCAGCAAGAGGCCGATCGCGATGGTCACTTGCCCTGACAAAAGCGCGCCGCCGCCGATCGAGAGCAGCAGATACATCGCAGGCGTCGTCCAATGCCGCCAGCGCGGCACGGTTTTCATCTGCGCGTAGATCATCGCCGTGGTGAAGACCACGCCAAGCGCCGCAAGGCCACCGATGATCCCGAGTGGTGCAAGGCGGGTTTGCAGGAACACCAGCGCCGCCCCGTAAAGCGCCATCACGATCAGGGCAAAGACGGCACAGACGCCTTCGCGCGACAGCCAGCTTGTGCGCCACTGGCTGAAGGCCTTGATCGCCCGTTCGGGGTGCCCGAGGTGGAAGGTGGACGAGATCAGACCGCCCACGGCGAAGAGATAGGCGATGGTGAACCAGATGAAGGCGCTGATGCCAGTGGGCACGATGACACCGAGGCCGAGCCAGAACAGCAGGCCGAAGCCCAGGCCCGAGAAGGTGTTGAAGATGATGACGGAAGGTGCGGGATGCATTACTTCGCCCCTCCCGGCAGGGCGGAAAGCGCCTTGTCGAGCCAGCCCACGAACCCCTTGCCGTCACTCGCGACGGGTTCGAGGTAGGGGGCGAGGATGTCGAATTCCGGCATCTCGTCCTTGGGTCGTGGCGGCAGGTATTTGTTGACCGGTTTGGTGCCCTGTTCGGGCATCAGGTCGAAGCCGCCGCGTTCCGCCACCAATTGGCTGACCGCGCTTTCGGGGTCGCCGAGGTCGCCGAAGTGGCGCGCCCCCGCAGGACAGGTGCGCACGCAGGCGGGCTGACGGTCTTCCTCGGGCAGGTTCTGGTTATAGATGCGGTCGACGCAGAGGGTGCATTTCTTCATCACCCCCTCCTTGGCATCGAGTTCGCGCGCGCCGTAAGGGCAGGCCCATGCGCAAAGGCCGCAGCCGATGCAGTCGCTTTCGTTGACCAGCACGATCCCGTCCTCGGCCCGCTTGTAGCTGGCCCCTGTCGGGCAGACGGTGACGCAGGGCGCGTCTTCGCAATGCAGGCAGGATTTGGGGAAGTGGATCAGCTGGGCGGTGCCGGTCTGGGGCTGCACCTCGTAGGAGTGGACGCGGTTCAGGAACGTGCCCGAGGGGTTGGCGCCATAGGCGTCCTGATCGGACAGGGGCGCGCCGTAGTTTTCCGTGTTCCAGCCCTTGCAGGAGACCACGCAGGCGTGACAGCCGACGCAGGTGTCCAGATCGATCACAAGGCCGAGTTTCTTGGCGGAGGGCGAGGGAAGTTGCGTCATAGGGTGGCTCTGACTTGTGGCGCCGGAGCCTCCGGCGGGAGTATTTTGCGCAAAGCGAGGCCGGGGGCCGGGCTGGCAAGGCCCAGGCGGTCCTCTGCGTTCCATGTGGCGATATACCAGATGAAACTGCCGAAGGTGATGGCGACGAAGGCGGCGATCAGTAGGAGGACCCGGCGGTTGCTCATTGTCCGACCTTCCATGCAAGGTCCCTGGCGCCCTTGCCGACAGGTGACTTGATCGGTGGCAGAACCGGCTGCGCCTCGTTCGGGACGGGGGATTTCTCGATCTTCACCCGCAGGTCGAACCAGGCGGCCTGTCCGGTGATCGGGTCGGAATTCGCCCAGCGCAGACCGTCGCCCTTGGGCGGCAGGAGTTCATGGATCAGGTGGTTGAGAAGGAAGCCCTTGGTGGCCTCGGTCGCGTCTTCATCCAGCGCCCATGCGCCCTTGCGCTTGCCGATGGCGTTCCATGTCCAGACGGTGTTTTCGTTCAGCGAGGCCTGATGCGCGACAGGCACCACAATGAACCCATGTGCGGATGTGACCTTGGCCCAGTCGCCGTCCTGAAAGCCCTGTGCCTCCCAGATCTTGGTCGGCACATAGAGCGGGTTGTGCCCGTGGATCTGGCGCAGCCAGGCGTTCTGGGTGCCCCATGAATGATACATCGCCATCGGGCGCTGGGTCAGGGCGTGGACGGGGTATTCCACGGGATCGACATGGCCGTCCTCGAAGGGCAGATACCAGATCGGCAGCGGGTCCATCGTGGCCTTGATCCGCTCGCGCAGGTGTGCGGGGGGCTGGCGCTGGCCGATGCCCTCGGCGGCGAGCTGGAACTTGCGCAGGGGTTCGACGTAGAGCTGGAAGATGTAGGGTTGCACGGCATCGTAAAAACCCATGTCCACCGCCCAGTCCTGATAGGCGGTGTTGAAGGGTTTGTAGTAGGCCGCAGCTTCGGGGACGTGTTCGATCCAGAAGCCGCCGTTGGCGATATAGGCCTGCAACTGGTCGGGGTTCGGATCGCCGCGCCCCTTGCCTGATCCATCGGCGTTGCGGAAGCCTGCCAGCGGGCCGACGCCGGGCCTGCGGATGTGGTTGGTGATATAGTCGGCGTAGTCCTGATACTTCTGGCTGCCGTCCTCGTTCACGAAACCGGGCAGGCCAAGGCGCGCGCCCAGATCGCAGAGCACCGACTGGAAGCCGCGCACCTCGCGGTCGGGGTCCACGACCGGCCAGCGGATCGCGTCGGCCACGCCATCCGCCTCGCAGATCGGGCGGTCGAGCAGGCTGATGCAATCGTGCCGTTCCAGATAGGTGGTATCGGGCAGGATCAGGTCGGCGTAGGCCACCATCTCCGAGGCATAGGCGTCCGAGTAGATGATGCGCGGGATCACGTAGTCGCCGCTTTCGTCCTTGTCGGTCAGCATCTGCATGACGCCGCCCGTGTTCATGGATGAATTCCACGACATGTTCGCCATATACATGAACAGCGTGTCGATCTTGTAGGGATCGCCTGCATGGGCGTTCGAGATCACCATATGCATCAGCCCATGCGCCGACATCGGGTTTTCCCATGAATAGGCCTTGTCGATGCGTTTGGGGTTGCCGTCGTCATCGAGCAGCAGGTCCTCGGGGCCATGGGTATAGCCAAGGTGCGGGCCGTCCAATGCCGCACCCGGCGTCACTTTGCCGTGCGGCTTGGGGTGGGCGGTTGCGGGCTTGGGGTAGGGCGGCTTGAAGCGCATCCCCCCCGGCGTTTCCACGGCGCCGAGGATGATTTGCAGCACATGCAGCGCGCGGCAGGTCTGGAAGCCGTTGGAATGGGCCGAAATCCCGCGCATGGCGTGGAAGGACACGGGGCGGCCGATCATCTGCGCGTGCTTTTTGCCGCGGAAGTCGGTCCATGGGCGGTCCAGCGAGATCGCCTCGTCGAAGGCGGTGCGCGCGAGGTCGGCGGCTATCGCGCGGATACGTTCGGGGGTCAGGCCACAGGTGGCGGCGACCTTTTCGGGGGCGTAATCATCCGACAGATAGCGGTCCGCCATCAGGTGGAAGACGGGCCGATGGGTGACGCCTTTGTAGCGATAGGTCGCCGCAAGATCCGGTTCGACGCCCTGACCGTTCCAAGGGGCAAGCTCGCCGGTGCGCCGGTCGATGACCTGCGGCTGTCCGGTCTCGTCGCGCAGAAACAGGCCGTATTGGTCCGACTTGGGGTCTTCGTTGATCAGCACCGAGGCATTGGTGAAGCGCGCCAGATAGTCCAGATCGACGCGGCCTGCCTTCATCAGGCAATGGATCAGCGACAGGATGAAAAGCCCGTCCGTGCCCGGCGTGATGCCGACCCAGTCGTCGGCGACCGCGTTATAGCCGGTGCGGATCGGGTTCACACCGATCACCCGGGCCCCGCGCGCCTTGATCTTGCC
>NZ_DAIPIW010000098.1:4774-7535 GCF_036770585.1 Yoonia sp.
GTGAAGAAGGCCAGTTTCTCGGGGGCTGTCTCGCGGATCGGTTTCAGCCAGTCGGTGGCGATGGTCAGCGCCTCTTCCCACGAAATCTCTTCGAATTCACCCGACCCGCGTTCGCCCACACGTTTCAACGGCATGCGCAGACGTGAGGGCGCATTATGCTGCATGATCCCCGCGCTGCCCTTGGCACAAAGCACGCCCTTGTTGACGGGGTGATCACGGTTACCCTCGATATAAGCGACCTTGCCGTCCTTGAGATGCACATTGATCCCGCAGCGACAGGCGCACATGTAACAGGTGGTCTTGCGCACCTCGTCAGAGACCTTTGGCGAGGTCTCGAGTTTGGGCTGGTAGGTCAAATGCGATCCCTCCCCGATCGTATGCATCAAAGGTGTATCAATCCCCGCCGGACTGCAACCCTGCCTGTAGACTAGCGCCTGCGCTGCGCGATGCAAACTGCGCCGCGACCGATCACAGGATGGCCCGCAGCAGGCCCATGGCGGACAGGCCCAGCAGAATGAAAGCGGCGATCCGGCGAAAGGTCGAGGGCGAGGCGGTCAGAAAGCGCCGCCCGCCCAGCCAGACACCAAGACCTAGGATCGGGAAGGCCATCAGGATCGCGACCAGCGTATCGCGTGTCACCATGCCTCCGGCCCAGAGCCAGGGCAGGGTGATCAGGTCGAGCCCGGTGAGGTAGACGATCATCGTGGCGCGAAAGACCGCCGCTTGGACCGGTTGGGCCGAAAGGAAGGCCGCGACCGGAAGTCCCCCGACGCCCGCACTGTTGCAGGCCCCCGATAGCAGTCCCACCGCGCCGTAGCCGGGCCCGCGTATCCGCGCTTTCAGGGTCCATCCCGACAAAAGCACCAGTGACAGGACCAGAATGGTCCCCGAGATGACCAGCCGCACGGTGGTTTCGCCGACCGACAGGATCACCCCGACCGAAAAGGGCAACGCCACCGCCGCGCCCGCCAGCAGCCAGCCGACCCGTCCCCAGTCGATCTGTCCGCGAATGCCGCGCGCCTGAAAGGCTGTCATCAGGATTTCGCAGGCGAAGACGACGGGGATCAGCGGCAGCGGGTTCGTCACCAGCGCCGCGACCGCGATGAAGGTCGCCGAAAAGCCGAAACCGGAATAGCCGCGCACATAGGCGGCACCCAGCAGTCCGACCGCAAGGACCGCCATGGTTGCCGGGTCCAGATCAAATGGCATTCACGCCACCCCGGAGCGACGGAAACGCCACGCCACTGCGTTCAACGCTTATCCACGAAAAAGGGGCCGCCATGAAAGCTGGATATACCGCGATGATCGTCATCCTGCTGCTTGGGGCGCTCGGCATGATCCTGACCTCGGAGAGGTTGCGCCACGCCGAAGACGTGACGCTGCCGTTCATGGTCGCCGGTGGTGTCGCGGATTAGCCCAGAACGCGGGTGATGGCGGCATCCACTGCGGATGTGATGTGATCCAGATCATCGGCGGTGGCGATCAGCGAGGGTGCGAAGACCAGCGTGTTGTTGTAGCCGGGAACCGAGCGGTTGGTGGCCCCGATGATCACGCCCTGGGTCATGCAGTCGGCGACGATGGCTGCGACCTCTTTCTCGCCCAAGGGTTCCTTGGTCTCGCGGTCCTTGACCAGTTCGGCACCGGCGAAAAGACCCATGCCGCGCACGTCGCCGATCCACTTGTGCTTGTCCATCAGCGCTTGCAGGTTGCCTTTGAGATGCGCGCCCATCTTGGCCGAGTTGCCGCGCAGGTCCTCTTCTTCGATGATCTTCATGTTCTCGATGGCC
This sequence comes from Yoonia sp., assembly GCF_036770585.1. GTDB lineage: Bacteria > Pseudomonadota > Alphaproteobacteria > Rhodobacterales > Rhodobacteraceae > Yoonia. Next base: position 6,562 of record NZ_DAIPIW010000098.1, read on the forward strand.
GCCGCAGGCCCCGCCGTGCAGCCGCCGAAGGTCGAGATATCGCGGAAGTGGCCGAGTTTGTCGGTGTCGTCCTTGAACATCTCGAAGACGCGGTTTGTGGTGACACAGCAGGAAATCGCCGCATAGCCCGAGGCTACGCCCTTGGCCATCGTTACGATATCGGGCTGCACGCCGAATTGCTGGTAGCCGAACCAAGTGCCGGTGCGGCCAAGGCCGCAGACGACCTCGTCGATGTGCAGCAGGATGTCATACTTCTTGCAGATCTCCTGCACGCGGTCCCAATAGCCCTGCGGTGGCACGATGATCCCGCCGCCAGCGGTGATGGGTTCGAGGCAGAGCGCGCCGATCGTGTCGGGGCCTTCGGCCAGGATCACGTCCTCGATGGCTTGGGCGGCGTAGTGACCGTAAGCCTCGCCGGTGGATCCGTCCTGACTGCGGTATTCCAGACAATGCGGCACGCGGACAAAGCCGGGCGCGAACGGGCCGTATTGCGCGTTGCGTTCATCCTGACCGCCCGCGGACATCGTGGCCAATGTGCCGCCGTGGTAGTCGCGCTCGCGGTAGAGGATCTTGCTCTTCTTGCCGCCGTAATGCTTGTGGCTGATCTGGCGGACCATCTTGAAGGCTTTCTCGTTCGCCTCGGAGCCGGAGTTCGCATAGTAGACCCGGTCCAGCCCCGGCATCTTTTCGATCAGCATTTCGGCGAATTGCGCGCCGGGGATCGTGCCGAGGCTGCCGCCGAAAAAGCACATCTTGGTCACGGCATCGGCGATGACCTTGCCCATCCGCGCGCGGCCGTAGCCGATGTTGACGGTCCAGACCCCGCCTGAGACGGCGTCGACATGTTCCTTGCCCTTGATGTCCCACAGGCGCAGGCCCTTGCCCTCGACGATGATGCGCGGGTCGACGGTTTCGTAGACCTTGTGCTGGCTCAGATGGTGCCAGACGTGCGCGCGGTCGGCCTCGATGATGTC
>NZ_DAIPIW010000099.1:0-7458 GCF_036770585.1 Yoonia sp.
CGGGTGCGGCTGAAGTAATGCGCCTCGCCCGTCTCGATGGTCAGCCGCAAGGTCTCGGCGTTCATCCAGCCGATCATCAGAACCGCGCCGTCGCCCGCATCGGTCGTCACGCAAGGCATCAGCCCGTCCATCGGAAAGCGCGGGGACAGGGCGTGCCCTACTTCCACGTCCTGAACTGAAATGCGGGGGGCAAAGGTCACGGTCATCGGGGGTTGCTTTCGGGGGGTCATTGGCAGATATAAGTTACAGTATAACATAACGCAAGCAGCATGACCCCGCGCATCCCCCTGACCTTGATCACCGGCTACCTCGGTGCCGGAAAGACTACGCTCCTCAACGCGCTTCTGCGCGACGCTTCGGCAGGCCGCATCGCCGTGGTGGTGAACGAGTTCGGTGACGTGGGCCTTGACCACGACCTGATCATCGAGACGACCGAAGAGACGGTGCTTCTGTCATCGGGCTGCATGTGCTGCACGGTGCGCGGCGATCTGGTGCAGGCGCTGGAGGGGTTGCTTGAAAAGCGCACCGCGGGCGTGCTGAACTTCGACCGCATCGTGATTGAAACCACGGGCCTCGCCGATCCCGCCCCGATCCTGCACACGATGATCGTGACACCGGGCCTTGGCGCGGCGCTGCGGATGGACGGCGTGGTGACCGTCTGCGATGCCGTCAATGGCCCTGCCACGCTGGACGCCGGGTTCGAAAGTGTGCAGCAGGTGGCGATGGCCGATGTGCTGGTGCTGTCCAAGACCGACCTTGTGACGCCCGCACAGGCCGCAAAGTTTCGCGCCCGGCTGACGGCATTGGCACCGGGGGCAAAGATCATTACCGCGACCATGGGTGTGCTGCCCATCGCCGACCTTTTTGGCCATGGCGCGCCTGACATGGGCGGCGCACTGCCCGAAGCCGAGGTTTGGGTGAATGCGCCTGCCTATGCCCTGTCTTCCCTGCCGTTGCCCGCCTTGACCAGGCCTGTTGCCCCCTTGGCCGACGCCGGACCCTCCTATGGCCTGTTTGGCATGACCCCGCCACCGACGACCAGCCTCATGACCGCCATCGCCCCCGCAGCACATCACGACGACCGGATTTCGTCGGTCTCGATGGTCTTTGATGATCCGATCAACCCGATCATGCTGGACATCTGGATGGAAACCCTGATCGCCGCCCGGGGCCCCGACATCCTGCGCCTGAAGGCGGTGATCTGGGCCGATGGCTTTGACACCCCCTTCGTGATCCACGGCGTTCAGCACATCATCGACCCACCCGTGCGCTTGGCCCGCTGGACGGGCGGGGATCGCAAAAGCCGCGTCGTCATCATCGGCCGCGACCTGCCGCGCGACGTGCTACTGGAAAGCCTTGAAGTCCTGAAGACACGACCGCTGGTGCACGGCTAGCGGGGCAAAGCAGCTATCGGGACTGTTGGCTTGGTCTTTCGGCGTTTGGTCCCGTTTCCCGGTCTATCGCACCGAATGCTTTCCTGTTCTACACGGACCGGAGTTACAGATCAAAGGGCGCATCATGGCGACCAAGGGTACAGTGCTTGACTACGATGCCGTCGTCGTCGGTGCCGGTGCGGCAGGCATCGCGGCCACCGGCGCGCTGCACGTGGCGGGCCTCCGGGTGGTCTGTGTCGAGGCCGCGGACCGCATCGGCGGGCGTGCCCATACCGATCCGCGATCTTCGGTGTTCCCTTCGACATGGGGGCGCATTGGCTGCACAACGAACATGTGAACGCGCTCAAAGCCCCGGGACTTGCGCTTGGACTTGACCTTTATCCGGCCCCTGAGAACGGGGTGACGCATGGGTTGCCGGACCCGGCGATCCTTTGGGATGACGTCGACACCTTGTACGACGCGATTAAGCAGGCCGCGCAGGACGATGCTGAAACCGAAAGGGCGACCGGCAGGCCGACCGACCGCTCGCTGGCCGACCTCTTTGTGGATAAAGGCCCTTGGTCCTTTACGGCTGCCATGATGTTCGCCCTGTCGATCGGCCGGGATCTGCCAGACACGTCGTTGCGGGACATGGCCACATGGGAAGGCGGCGACGACTGGTTCTGCCGCGAGGGCTTTGGTCATCTTGTTGCCCGAACGGCTGAGGGGCTGCCGTTCAAGCTGTCTACGCCCGTCACCGATATCGAGGCCCTGCCGAGGGGTGTGCGGGTCAAGACCCGTTCGGGCGAGATCACGGCGCGGGCGGTCATCGTCACGGCCTCGGTCGGCGTTCTGGCCGAGGATGTGATCCGGTTCGACCCGCCGCTCGAGGCAGACCGCCGCGCGGCGTTCGAGCGTGTTACCATGGGCGATTACAATCATGCCGCCTTGTTGTTCCGACCCGGCGCGGTGCCGGTGCAGCCGGACACCTGGCTGACCTACCAGATGCAGCCCGACGCAACCGGCGTCGCGCACGGCGGCGGGTTTCTGTGCAATATCTCAGGCACGAACCTGACAACTTTCGAGACCTCGGGCAGTTTTTCCCGGGCCCTGCAGGCAGCCGGGCCAGAGGCAGCAATCGACCATACGCTAGAGACGCTGAGCGGCATCTTCGGGTCAGCTATCAAGCGGGACTTCGTCAAGGGGCACGCAACCGCATGGCGGCAAGAGCCCTATGTGCGCGGCTCTTACGCAGGCGCTATGCCGGGGGGCCACAGCCAGCGTGAGGTGCTTGGCCGCGCTCATGCCGAACGCGTGCATTTCGCGGGCGAGGCCAGCCATGTCGGGCAGCAATGCTCGGTCAGCGGTGCCCATCTTGAGGGGCTGCGGGCAGCAAGGGACGTGATGGCCCAGTTGGACCAAGACCGACGGCCCTGAGCCGGGCAAGATTCTTCACGCTTGGAAACCGGGAGGAATATCGACCGAAGCCAACCACGGTTTGATGTCCAGGACAGGCGTGCCGTCGAAGGCGTCGATGGCATCGATGGTAAGGGTCCCGCTGTCCGCCTGGATGGCCAAAAGGCGTGTGACGGCCAAAGCAATCGGGTTCGGGCGCGCAGGCGATCGCAGGGCGAAGGTGCCTGTCGGTCCATCGCGATGCGCGGGGGATTGCACGATCAGATCGCGGCGGGCGGCGTCCATCCAATAGAGGACCACGATGGCATCCCCCACCGATAGGCCCAGCAGGCCCGCACGATAGGGCAGGTCGATCTGAACCGTGAAGCTGCCCCCCGCCGCCCGCGCCTCGCGCAGGTTCTTGGGGCTGTTGCCCTTCGTCCAGGGCGACCCGATGCGCCCGATGAAGGCAAGCGTCGGCCCTTCGACTGTCGCCGGGTCAAGGTCCAGCAAGACTTCTCCGGGTCGGGGCGGCTGTGGTTGGGTCATTCCGTCTGTCTTTCCGTCACCAGATCGCCCGACAGGGTGACCTGTTCGAAATCGGTGACCAGCAGCACCAGCTTGACCTGCCAGGGGCCGGGGCTTGGTAGGGTGACGGGCGGGGTGGTCCAGTGCCCCGGTTCTTGCCGGTTCGCCTGAACGGTCAGCGGGCCTATTCCGGCAGCGGGATCGGTCAGGGCAAGGCGCACCTCTTGCGGGTCAAGCGGGCCAAAGTCGCCATCGGCCAGAAAGAGGTCAATCGTGACCGCACCCGGAGGGCTGGCCGATAGCACGACATCGGCCATCGCCTTTGTCGTGTGGATATGCACCCGGGGCGGATCGGCCATCGGGGCGGAAGGCGGCGGCGCCAGTCGAAACCCTATGGCAAGGCACAGCACGAACAGGCCAAGGGCGGCCTCTGCCCGAACTGTCCGGCGCACGGGTGCCGCCTTTCCGCGCGCCAGCATCGGCACGGCCCGCGCTCGGTGCCAGACCGCGAGCGCCAGCATCACGGCCACCAACGCCAGCTTGCCCCCCAAAAGCCGTGCCCATGGGGTGGACAGGGTCTCCATCTGCAATGGCCGGATCAAAATCAACCCGACGCCAGAGCCGATCAGCACCAGAACTGCCGCCAAGGCCGGGCGCGAAAAGCGGCGCAACAGGGCCGCGCGGGCCGGGGCATCAAGCGGGGTCAGCGCGGCCGCCAGCGGGATCAGCGAGCCGACCCAGAACAGCATCGCACCGCCATGCAGGGCGGTCAAAGGCAAGGCGACGGACGTCGGTGCCGAAAGGGCATGGCCCGAGGCCGGGAAGGACAGGGCCGCCAGTCCAAGGGCCGCCAGCGCAGCCGCGCGCGCCCGGGCCAGCAGAGCCGCGACCGCAAGCACGGCGGCGCTTGCGGCCAGCAAGACGGTGTAAAGAACAGGCGAGCGAATGGCCTCGGCCCAGACCCCGCCTTGCAGCAGCGCCGACAGGGGCATGCCCAGCCGATCCAACCCTTCGGCCCCCAGCCAGAGCAACCCGAAGGGCAACACCAGCACGGCCACGCCCAAGGCCAGCCGCGCCATGCCCGCACCAATCGGGGCAACTGAAGCGGTGAACACGGCAGCCCCGACCGACAAGACCAGCGCCACCACCATGGCGGCACGCATGACCACGGTGACAAGCGCGGTCCGTTCCACCGCGGCGGGCGCGGCCCCCGTGACCTCGCCCACCGAAAACACCAGCGATCCGGCCACCGGGTGCCCGTCGGCCGATGCCACACGCCAGCGAAGCACATAGGTACCACGCCCGGCCTCGGGCGGCGGTGCCACGGTCAGGGACGTCGCACCGGTCTCGCCCAACGCCTCAACTTCGCGCCCGTCCGGCAGGCGCCAGGTCAGCGCAAGGACGCCGACCTGTTCGGAGAACTCTAGCCGCACCTCGGCGGGCAGCGCGTCAAGGAGGCTGTCCTGCACGGGCAAGCTGCCGCGAAACTCGGCATGGGCATGGGCCGTGGCGGCAAGGAAGAGACAGGACAGCCCAAGAAACAGGGCAGAAACCCATTTGGCAAAAGGCGTGGATTTCATCGGCTGCTTCCCCTTAACATTCAAAGAAAAGGGCCCCCGCCGGGTGCAAGACCCGGACGGGGGCAGTCGGCCCCGGCCCCACGGGAATGAAGGGCCAAGGACACGGCCTTGCGGGTTACGGGACGCCTCCCCCCGCAAGACCGTGGCTTCTTCAGCTGAGCGCGCGCTTCAGCGGCGGCACAGCGGACAGGACCAGAAGGTCCAGCACGATGACCGCCAGAAGGGTCAGGCCCAGCATCGGAAAGGCCAGCGACATCGCCAGCGTGATCAGAAGCGCACCCTTGGCATAAGGAATATCCTCGGGCCGGGGCGGTGCCCCCAGACGCGCGCCCGAGGGGCGGCGTTTCACCCACATGACCACGCCTGACACCGACACCAGAACCAGCGACAGACAGAACAGGGTGTTCAGCGCCAGGTTCCAGGCCCCCAGATCACCCTCATGAAAGGCAATGCCCCATGCCATGGCCTTGGCATAGACCGAGTAATCGGCATAGCGCACATCGGCCAGCACGTTGCCGGTATACCGGTCAATGTGGATGGTGCGATCCGCCGAGGGGCTTGGTCCGTCATTCGACATGCTGTCATGGCTGATCGTCCATACACCCTTCTCGTCGCGCGGCAGGTTCAGCTGAAAGCGGCGGTCAAAGCCCAGCGTCGCAGCAAAGCCGGTGACGCTGTCGATGGTCACCGGCCCCGCGACGGCGGCGGTTCCGGCAAGCGAACCCGACTCTGGCATCGGGGTCTGTTCCAGCGTCCAGGGCACCTCTTTCGCGGCGCCATGGTTCATCTCGGCATGGGTGGCGTCCGACAAGGGCACGGCATCCCATTTCTCGGCCGGGAAGGTGTTCCAGGCCTGCACGAACTTGGCACCCCAAAGACCGGCCCAGGACAGGCCCGAGATCAGGAAGATCACCAGCACGACACTGACCCAAAGGCCCACCGCACCGTGCAGCGACTTCCAGAAGGCGCGGCCCTTGGCGGTTGTCTGCACCGTCAGGCTCTTGCCCCAGGTGGCGCCGTTGCGGGGCCAGTGCAGGTAGATGCCCGTGACGGTCAGCAAAAGCCCAAGGCTGGCCGCAGCCTCGATCAGCCAGTCGCCCGTATCGCCGATCAGCAGGGTGCCGTGGATATCGGTGGCAAACTCATACCACCCGGCCCGCCAGGGGAAGGTCTCGACCACCGCGGCGGTATAGGGGTTCACTGTCACGCCGGTCGTGTCCTCGCCGACCTTGACGGCAAAGGCTGCAACCCGGTCTGCACCCATGGGCGAGATGTATCGCGTGGCTGCCCCACCCGGAACAGCTGCTTCGGCGGCGGCCTGCAACTGGCTGACGGGCAGAGGGGTTTCTCCCACAGTCACATAGGCCCGCTCGCCGTTCCGTTCGGTGACCGAACTGACCCAAAGCATGATCAGCCCTGTGATCGCCAGCATCAAGAGGAACGGAATGACGTAGAGCCCGGCATAAAAGTGCCAGCGCCAGGCCGCGAAATACAGGCGGTTGACTGCGCGGGGTGCACGGTCATTGGCCAGTTCAGGATCTGCAATCGGTGTCATGTTATCTCTCCTTAATGCTCATGGCCGGGTTCAACGATCTTCACGCCCGGAGCCGGGCCTTCCAGATCATGGGCGTCCTGCCCCACGGCGGGGATTTCGATCCAGCGCTCGGCTCCGTTCGCGCATTCCTGCACCGTCGAGAAATAGACTGTCGACCCGACGTCGAAGGCATCGGTGATGCGGGCGCTGAAGACGAATTCGTCGTAGTATTCATCAGGTAGCTCGCCGGTCCAGACGAGTTCCTTGACCCCCTCGGTCAGCTTCGATCCGAAGTAGTCGTATTCCTTTTCATAGGGGCCCTTTACCGTTTCCAGCGTCCAGCCGGCCTTGGGCATAGGCTTGACCGCGATCACGCCTTCGGGGATCTGGACCCGAAGCTTCAGCGTCGCTTCGCCCGAGCAACCATGCCCAATGCGCAGCACCGCCTTGTAGCCCCCACCTTGGGGTGTTTCGCCCTTTTCCAGCGTGGCGTGGGCAAAAGCGCCGTTGGCGGTGATCGCCAGAACGGCAGCAGAGATCAGAGTTAGTTTCATGGGATTTCCCTTCCTATCGGTTTTTCAGGGCATCTGTCGTGTTGCACTGGCCGGGTGCCCTTCCGGCCAGGGGTCTGAAAGGCTGGGATCGGTGAGGAACCCCTCATCCGTCAGGCTTTCGAGAAAGGCGATCAGGTCGGCAATTTCGGCATCCGAGGCTTTGAAGCCCTGGATCATGCCGTCCTTCATCGGGTGATCGGCGCGGCCTGCGTTGGCGTAATGCGCGATCACGCCGCGCAGATCGGGGATTGATCCGTCGTGCATGTAAGGGGCCGTCACCGCGACGTTGCGCAAGGATGGCGTGCGGAACCGGCCCGCGTCTTGCGGGCGGCCCGTGATTTCGATCAGGCCGGGCACGGCGGCAGGATAGTCTGCGTATAGCCCCGTGTTGTGAAACCCCACCTCGGCCTGCGGCATCAGCCCGGTTTGCAGCGTGTCGGTGAAATGCACGCCGGAATGGCAGTGATAGCATTCGAACTTGTGGTCGAAGAACA
>NZ_DAIPIW010000030.1:0-30845 GCF_036770585.1 Yoonia sp.
GCCAGCAGGAAATCGGGACAAAAAAGACCATTTAAAAGACGGCGGTCTCTGGCGGAGGAGGTGGGATTCGAACCCACGGTAGACTTTCACCTACGTCGGTTTTCAAGACCGGTGCATTCAACCACTCTGCCACTCCTCCGACCAGAGGCCTGTTAGACACTCTGATGTGATTCGAAAAGCGGGTTCACGGTTTGGGGAAATCCGCCGTCTCGCGGCTTGAGACTCTTTCAAAACGCGTGGTCTGGCGTTATCTTCCCCGCAAAGCGCCAAGGGATGTGCCTGTGATACCTCATCCCGGCAGCGCAAAGAGCAGAAAACTGCCGCGAAGGCAGGCGCGACGTGAAATGCGTCGCGATGATGGGGGCGGACGAATGGTGGGACTGAGCAGGGTATTGGATATGCGGCGCAAATTGGCGCTGGTCTGTCTGGTGGGCGCGACACTGGCAGCTTGCGAGCAGACAGGTCTGCTCAATCGATCCGCCGCCCCGGCAGAGACGGACCGCCCCATGGCGATCAACGCCCCGGGCCAGCGCGTCTCGCAGGAACGCGATGTCGAGCGTCCCGATATCTTCGAAACCACCGACCGCGCGCTCTGGGACGGGCGGCCCTCGCTGGGCGGTGTCTGGGTCGCGCACCCCGATGTGCGGGACCCCGAGCGCGTGCTGATCCGCAATACCGCAAGCGGCGAAACGATCGTCGGGGCGCTGTTCCGGCGCGAAAGGCTGAACCCCGGCCCCGAAATTCAGATCTCGTCGGATGCGGCGGATGCGTTGGGCGCGCTTGCGGGCTCACCGGTCGAGCTTTACGTGGTTGCCCTGCGCCGCGAAGAGACGCAAGTTATTGTCCCCGCAGATGAAAATCCGGTTGTCGCCAGTCTCGAGGCGCCGGTGAACGTGGACGCAGCGCCGCTTGATCCGGCCCCTGCGGCAGAGGACGCCGGACCAGCGCCCGCCGAGACCGCCGCCGTGGTCGCTGCTGCACCGGCACTGGCTGTGGCGGCGGAAACAACCGATGAAGGGTCCCAGACGGCGACCGCTGCGGCAAATCTTGCCGCTGCCGCGACCGCCGCGATCGATGACACCGGGACGGTCGATGTCTCTGCCGTCTTCGAAACCCCCATCCCGCCTGCCGACGGGCCGCGCGCGCAGATCGGGGTCTACAGCAACGAAGGCAACGCCAATGCCGATGCGGCCCGCATTCAGGCGGCGGGGCTCGCAGCCGAGGTGCTGACCGAAACCATGGGCGGGCAGACGGTCTGGCGGCTGGTGGCGGGTCCATTGGTCAGCGATGCGGCCCTTGCAGCCTTGCAAGATATCGGTTTCGTCGATGCCTTCATCATCACAGAGACGACCGAATAACCCCAGACGGACGGAGCCTTTCATGTCCAAGACCTTCCTGCGCCGCCTGATTGCTGTTGTCAGTCTCTTGGGCATGCCCATGATGGCCACGGCCTTCGAGACGACAGCGACTGCGGCCTATGTCTATGACCAGTCCACCGGCACGGTGCTTTTGTCGAAGAATGCGCAAGAGCCTCTGCCGCCCGCCTCGATGTCCAAGCTGATGACGATCTACATGGCCTTCGAGGCCGTAACGAGCGGACGGCTGAACGTGGACGAGGAACTCTCCGTGTCCTCGCATGCTGCCAGCTTCGGCGGATCGTCGATGTTTCTCGACACCACCGACAGGGTGCGGGTCGAGGATCTCTTGCGCGGTGCCATCATCCAGTCGGGCAATGATGCCACTGTGGTGCTGGCCGAAGCGCTGTCTCCGGACGGCACCGAGGCGGGCTTTGCGCGGCTGATGACGGAACGTGCGGCGCAACTTGGCATGCGCAACTCGAATTTTGTCAACGCCAGCGGGTGGCCCGCCATCGGCCACCGCATGTCGATGGAGGATCTGGGGATCCTCACCGACCGTCTGATTTCGGATTTCCCGACCTTCTATCCGCTCTTTGCCGAGGAAGAATTCGCCTTCGACGGGCGCGTGCCGTCCAATACGCGCAACCGCAATCCGGTCCTTTCGATGGGGTTGGGCGCGGACGGGCTGAAGACCGGGCATACGCAGGAAGCGGGCTATGGTTTCGTCGGCTCGGCCAAACAGGGTGACCGCCGGATCATCTGGGTGATCACGGGGTTGGACAGCGCCGAGGCGCGCCGCGAGGAATCCATCCGCATCGTCAACTGGGCCTTCCGCCAGTTCGCCGAACAAGAGGTCGCCACGGCAGGCACCCAGATCGCGACCGCTGATGTCTGGATGGGGGCGGCCCCCTCTGTCGGGCTGACCGTGGCCGAGGATCTGACCCTGCTGGTCCCGGCACTTAATCAGGGCAATATCACCGCCGATGTGGTCTATACCGGCCCGATCGAGGCGCCGATCGCGGCGGGCCAGCACCTTGGGGAATTGGTCATCACCTTTGACGAATTGCCCGAGAAACGGATCCCCCTTGTCGCCGACGCGGATGTCGCGCGGGGCGGGTTCGGCACAAGGTTGCGCACCGCGGCACTTGTGCTTTGGCAGAAATTCGGACCAGTGCCCGGTGACGCCGCATCCGAGGGCGCATGAGCGAGCCGCGCTTCATCACCTTCGAAGGCATCGACGGTTCCGGAAAATCCACCCAAGCCCGCCGCTTTGCCAGCTATCTCGAAGGGCAGGGGCGCGAAGTCGTGCTGACCCGTGAACCCGGCGGCAGCAGCGGGGCCGAGGATATCCGCGCGCTTTTGCTGACAGGCGACCCCGGCCGCTGGTCCGCCGAGACGGAAATCCTGCTCTTTACCGCCGCGCGCCGCGACCATCTGGAAAAGACCATTCATCCCGCGCTGGCGGCGGGCAAGATCGTCGTCTCGGACCGTTTCGCCGACAGCACGCGGGTCTATCAGGGGGCCACGCGCGGCGACCTGCGCGCCATGGTCGACAGCCTGCATGCGCTGATGATCGGGCGCGAACCGGACCTGACCTTCATCATCGACATGGACCCCGAAACCGCCCTGACACGCGGTCTGGCCCGCAAGTCCGGCGAGGACCGGTTCGAGGATTTCGGCCTCGCGTTTCAGGAAACGCTGCGGCACGGGTTTCTCGCACTCGCCCGCGCGAACCCCGATCGCTGTGTCCTGATCGACGGCAATCGCACCGAGGACCAGATCGCCAGCGAAATCGCGGCGCATCTATGAGCGGCGACACCCCCCCCGAACCGGACCGCATCGCGGGCGCACCGCATCCGCGCGAAACGGCCGTGCTTTATGGGCAGGACAGGGCACAGGCGGATTTCGTCGATGCCTTTGCCTCGGGCCGTCTGCATTCGGGCTGGCTGATCACCGGCCCGCGCGGTGTGGGCAAGGCGACGCTGGCATGGAAAATCGCGACCTTTCTGCTGACCGATCCGCAGGTCGGATTGTTCGGCGATCCGACCCTCGCCGTCGACCCTGACCACCCCGAGGCGCGTCTGGTGCAATCGGGTGCGCATCCGCGCTTGTCCGTGATCCGCCGTCAGTTGGACGACAAAGGCGAGAAACTGCGGGCCGAGATCACCGTCGATGCGGTGCGCGGGCTCAAGAAGTTCTTTCACCTCTCGGCGACCGATGGCGGGCGCCGTGTGGTCATCGTCGATGCCGCGGACGAGCTGAACCGCAACGCCGCCAACGCGATCCTGAAAGAACTGGAAGAGCCGCCCGCCCGCACCACGCTTCTTCTGATCGCGCATCAGCCCTCGCGGCTTCTGCCCACGATCCGGTCGCGGTGCCGCGAACTGCGCTGCCAGCGGCTGGGTGCGGATGATCTGCAAAGGGCGCTGGCGCAGGCGGGGCATCACGTCGATCACGCCGAAAGCCTTGCGGCCCTCGCGGCGGGCTCGGCCGGTGATGCGATCCGGCTTTTGCAGCATGACGGCCTTGCGCTTTATGCCGAGATCGTCAGGACGTTCGAGGGGCTGCCGCGCCTCAACCGGCAGGCGGCGCTGAAACTGGCCGAGGCCTGCGTCGGCAGAGGGGCCGAGACGCGCTTTGGCATGACGCTGGACCTGATCGACCTGTTTCTGGCGCGCACCGCCCGGGCCGGGCTGATGGGCGCGCCTGCGACGCAAGGTGCCCCGGGCGAGGCGCGCCTTCTGTCCCGCCTTGCCCCCGATGACCGCGCGGCAAGGGCCTGGGCGCAGTTGCAACAGGACCTGACCGACCGCTCGCGCCACGGGCGGGCGGTGAACCTTGACCCCGCTTCGCTGATCCTTGATATGGTCTTCAAGATCGAAGAGACGGCGCAAGGTGTCGCCGCCGCCTGAAAGCCGCGTCATGCCCCAAGCGACCATCGTCGACAGCCATTGCCATCTCGATTTCCCCGATTTCGACGCCGAGCGTGATGATGTCGTGGCGCGCGCCCTTGCGGCGGGTGTCACACGCATGGTGACGATCTGCACGCGGCTGCGGCTGGAACCGCAGGTCCGCGCGATTGCCGAAAGCTATGATCCGGTCTTCTACGCCGCCGGCACCCACCCGATGAGTGCGGCCGAAGAACCGCTTGCCACCGTCGATGACCTGGTGGCCCTTGCCGCGCATCCCAAATTCGTCGGCATCGGGGAAAGCGGTCTGGATTATCATTACACCGCCGAAAGTGCCGCGATCCAGCAAACCTCGTTGCGGATCCACATCGCCGCCGCGCGCGAGACCGGACTGCCGCTGATCATCCATGCCCGTGACGCGGACGACGACATGGCGCGCATCCTGAACGAGGAATACAGGAACGGCGCCTACCCTTGCGTGATGCATTGCTTTTCCAGCGGGGCGGAACTGGCGAAAGTGGCGCTTGATCTGGGGTTCTACCTGTCGATGTCCGGCATCGCGGCCTTTCCCAAAAGTCAGGACCTGCGCGACATCTTCGCCGCCGCCCCCGTGGACCGCATCCTTCTGGAAACCGACAGCCCCTATCTTGCGCCGCCACCCCATCGCGGCAGGCGCAATGAACCCGCCTATACCGCCCATACCGCAAAGGTCGGGGCCGAGGTCCATGGCATGACCTATGAAGACTTCGCCAGACAGACCACCGCCAATTTCGACCGCCTGTTCTGGAAGGCCGCGGCATGAGTGATACGCTCTCTTTTCGTATCCTCGGCTGCGGCTCGTCCGGAGGGGTTCCGCGATTGGGTGGCGCATGGGGCGCCTGTGATCCCGCGAACCCGCGCAATGCGCGCAAGCGGTGCTCGTTGCTGGTGACGCGCGAGAACGCCAGAGGCAAGACGCAGGTTCTGATCGACACTTCACCCGACATGCGCCAGCAACTGCTGGATGCGGGGGTCGGGACGCTGGACGGTGTCGTCTATACGCATAGCCACGCCGATCATGTGCATGGCATCGATGATCTGCGGATGATCGTCTACAACATGCGCGACCGGCTTCAGGTCTGGGCGGACGGGGACACCACCAACGACCTTCTGGGCCGCTTCGGCTATGCCTTCGTGCAGCCGAAAGGATCGTCCTATCCGCCGATCCTCGATCTCAATCCGATCGACGGGGTATTCAGTATTGAAGGGCAGGGGGGCGAGATCACCTTTCAGCCATTCAAGGTTGAACATGGGCGGATCGAGGCGCTGGGCTTTCGCATCGGGGGCGTGGCCTATCTGCCCGACGTCTCGACCATCCCCGATCAGGTCTGGCCACAGCTTGAAAACCTCGACACATGGATCGTCGATGCGCTGCGCCGCGAGCCGCATCCCACCCATGCCCATCTGGCGCAAACGCTGGACTGGATCGCCCGCGCCGCGCCGCGCCGCGCGGTGCTGACGAACATGCATATCGACCTTGATTACGCGACCGTCGCGGCCGAGACGCCGGACAACGTCGAACCCGCCTATGACGGGTTGACGATCACCCTGGCCCTGCCCTGATGGCAGCCCTGATCGACGTCATCCTTCCGGTCTTTCTGGTGATCGGCTTTGGTTATGTCGCTGTCTGGCGGGGGTATTTCAGCGATGCGGGTGTCGACGGGTTGATGAAGTTCACCCAGAACTTCGCCATTCCCTGTCTGCTGTTCCGCGCCATTTCGACCCTCGATCTGGGGCAGAACTTCGATCTGGCGCTGCTGTTCAGCTTCTACACAGGCGCACTGGCGGGTTTTGCGGCAGGGTTCTTTGGCGCGCGCTATATCTTCGGACGCGACTGGGAGGATAGCGTCGCCATCGGCTTTTGCTGTCTTTTTTCCAACTCGGTCTTGCTGGGCCTGCCGATCACCGAGCGGGCCTATGGCGCAGGCGCACTTGAAGCCAACTATGCCATTATCGCGATCCATTCCCCCTTTTGCTACGCGGTCGGCATCACCGCCATGGAGATCGCCCGCAACCGTGGCAGCCGGATCGCGGCACTGCCGGGCAAAGTGCTTGGCGCGATGTTCCATAACGCCCTGATCCTCGGGGTTGCACTGGGGTTCGTCGTCAACCTCGGGGGGATCCCGCTGCCCGGGGCCTTTACCGACGCGCTGGACCTGATGATCCGTGCCGCACTTCCGGCGGCCCTGTTCGGACTGGGCGGTGTGCTCAACCGCTATCGCCCCGAGGGGGATTTGCGCACCATCGCCTTTGTCGTTGCGGTCTCGCTGATCCTGCATCCGGCGATTGTCTGGGGCATGGCGCGCTGGACCGACCTGTCGGATGCGGCCTTGCGCTCGGCGCTGCTGACGTCGGCGATGGCGCCGGGGATCAATACCTATCTCTTCGCCAATATGTATGGCAAGGCGCGTCGGGTCGCGGCATCGGCCGTATTGATCGGAACGGGGGCCTCGATCCTGACGGTCTGGCTCTGGCTGGCGGTGCTGCCCTAGGCCGCAACGCAACCTTGGGAAAAGCATCAGGATCGGCACGGGCGGCCCTTGGCGGCCCTTGCGGGGCCTCTATATCAAGACTAGTGTTGAAAATGAGAACTATTCGCATTTGCATTCTTTGCCGGTGCGGAAACGTCGACTTTACCCAAGAAAGAGGGAAGAAAGGATACCCCACATGACACCGTCGCGCCTGATCATCGGAACGCTTTGTGGTGCACTTCTGGCATTGCCCGCCGCCGCACAGGATCAGTTCAAGGCCGTCACGACCTTTACCGTCATCGCCGATATGGCCCGGAACGTCGCCGGAGACGCGGCCATCGTCGAAAGCATCACGCGCCCCGGGGCGGAAATCCACGGCTACCAGCCGACACCGCGCGATATCATCCGCGCGCAGGATGCGGACCTGATCCTGTGGAACGGGCTGAACCTCGAATTGTGGTTCGAACAGTTCTTCGCCAACCTCGATGGTATCCCCAGCGCGACCCTGACGGATGGGATCGCGCCGCTGGACATCTCGGGCGGGGCCTATGAAGGCAAGCCGAACCCCCATGCCTGGATGAGCCTTGAGAACGCGCTGATCTATGTCGACAACATCCGCGATGCCTTCATCGCCCATGACCCCGCGAATGCCGAAACCTATGCGGCGAACGCCGAAAGCTACAAGGCCGAGATTACGGCCGCCATCGCCCCCTTGCGCGAACGCATCCGCGCCGTCCCGGAAGAGCAACGCTGGCTGACCTCCTGCGAGGGGGCCTTTAGCTATCTGGCGCGTGATTTCGGGATGAGGGAACTTTATCTCTGGCCGATGAACTCGGACGCGCAAGGAACCCCCCAGCAGGTGCGCCGCGTGATCGACACGGTGCGCGAGAACGATATTCCGGCGGTTTTCTGCGAAAGCACCGTCAATCAGGCCCCGGCCCAGCAGGTGGCCCGCGAAACTGGCGCGCGCTATGGCGGCGTTCTCTATGTGGACAGCCTGACCGAGGCGGATGGCCCCGTGCCGACCTATCTTGATCTTTTGCGCGTAACCACCGAAACCTTGGTCGAAGGTTTGACCGAATGACATCCCACCCCGGCATCATCGCGCAGCATGTGACCGTGACCTATCGCAATGGTCTGACGGCTTTGCATGACGCCAGTTTCGAAATCCCCACCGGCACGATCACCGCGCTGGTGGGGGTGAACGGTGCCGGGAAATCGACGCTCTTCAAGGCGATCATGGGCTTCGTGCCCGCCGCGCGGGGCGAGATCTCGGTCCTGGGGATGCCGGTGAAAGAGGCGTTGCGCCGCAACATCGTGGCCTATGTCCCGCAATCCGAAGAGGTCGACTGGTCCTTTCCGGTGCTGGTCGAGGACGTGGTGATGATGGGCCGCTACGGGCATATGGGGTTCTTCCGTCGCCCCAAACCCGCCGACCACGCCGCCGTCACGCAGGCGCTGGCGCGGGTCAACATGGCCGACGTCCGCTATCGCCAGATCGGCGAGCTCTCGGGCGGGCAGCGCAAGCGCGTGTTTCTGGCGCGCGCCCTGGCGCAAGAGGGCAGGGTCATCTTGCTGGATGAACCCTTCACCGGCGTCGATGTGCAGACCGAGGATGCGATTGTCGCACTTCTGCGCGACCTGCGGGACGAGGGCCGCGTGATCCTTGTCTCGACCCACAATCTGGGGTCCGTGCCCGAGTTCTGCGACAGGACCATTCTGGTGAAGGGGACGGTCCTGGCCTACGGGCTGACCGCGGATACCTTCACCCACGACAACCTCGAACGCGCCTTCGGCGGTGTGCTGCGGCATTTCGTGCTGGGCGGCGACGACCTGCATGATGATGACGACAGCCGGTCCATTCGGGTCATCACCGATGACGAGCGGCCATTCGTGGTCTACGGCCAGGAAAAGCCCGCCGAGGAAAAGGCCGACTGATGGACCTGCTGCTCGAACCGTTCAGTTACGGCTACATGTTCAACGCGATGTGGGTCAGCGCGCTGGTGGGGGCGATCTGTGCGTTCCTTTCGGCCTATCTGATGCTGAAGGGCTGGTCGCTGATCGGCGACGCGCTGAGCCATTCCATCGTGCCGGGGGTGGCGGGGGCCTATATCCTGGGGTTGCCCTTCGCGCTGGGGGCTTTCGCTGCCGGTGGTCTGGCGGCAGGGGCGATGCTGTTTCTCAACCAGCGGTCGGGCTTGAAAGAGGATACGATCATCGGGCTGATCTTCACCTCGTTTTTCGGGTTGGGGCTTTTCATGGTGTCGCTCTCGCCCGCTTCGGTCAGTGTCGAGACGATCACCATGGGCAATATCCTTGCGATCACGCCTGCGGACACCTTGCAACTGGCGATCATCGGCTTTGTGACGCTGGCGGTGCTGCTGGCGAAGTGGAAAGACCTGATGGTCGCCTTCTTCGATGAAAACCACGCGCGGTCCATCGGCTTGCGGCCCGATGTGCTGCGGGTGGTCTTCTTCACGCTGCTGGCGGCCTCTTGCGTCGCGGCCTTGCAGACGGTGGGGGCCTTTCTTGTCATCGCGATGGTCGTGACACCGGGGGCGACGGCCTACCTGCTGACCGACCGCTTTCCGCGCCTGCTGGTGCTGAGCGTCGGCATCGGGGCGGGGACCAGCTTTGTCGGCGCATACCTCAGCTACTTCATCGACGGGGCGACGGGCGGGATCATCGTGTCGCTGCAAACGCTGATCTTTCTTGCAGCCTTTGTCTTTGCGCCCAAGCACGGCTATCTCGCCGCCCGCCGCCGCGCGGCACAGGTGTTGCAGCCATGATCGACACGCTGCTCTTTCCCTTCCAGTTCGCCTTCATGAACAACGCCTTCCTGATGATGACCATCATCGCGGTGCCGACCAGCCTGCTGTCGTGTTTTCTGGTGCTGAAAGGCTGGTCGCTGATGGGCGACGCGATCAGCCATGCGGTACTGCCGGGGATCGTGCTGGCCTATATCCTTGGCATCCCGCTACTGATCGGGGCCTTCGTGGCGGGCATGGTCTGCGCGCTGGCGACGGGGTTTCTGGCGGGCAACAGCCGCGTCAAGCAGGACACCGTGATGGGCGTGGTCTTTTCGGGGATGTTCGGCTTTGGCCTTGTGCTGCACAGCAAGATCCCGACCGAGATGGACCTGCACCATATCCTGTTCGGCAACATGCTTGGGGTTGGGCGGCAGGATCTGCTGACGGCCGGCGTGATCGCGGGGACTGTCGCCCTGATCATCATCGCCAAACGGCGCGAGTTCATGCTGCATACCTTCGATCCGGTGCAGGCGCAGGCGGTGGGGCTGCGGGTGGGCTGGCTGCATTACGGGTTGCTGGCGATGATCTCGCTGACCATCGTGGCGACGCTCTCGGCGGTGGGGATCATCCTTGCCATCGGCCTGCTGATCGCGCCGGGGGCGATTGCCTTTCTGGTGACCAAGCGGCTGATGCTGATGCTGCCGATCGCGGTCGGCGTCACGGGTTTTGCAGGCATCGCGGGCGTCTATGCCAGTTTCTTTCTCGACAGCGCCCCGGCACCGACGGTGATTCTGGTCCTGACGGCCATCTTCATCGTGGCCTTCATACGCGCGAACCTGACGCAGCGGCAGGCCCGGGCCTGATTTTTCCGCGACAACCTCTGGCATCCTGATCCTAAATCGTTATTGTTTGCGCTAACAAGCAGGGAGGCTGTCATGAAAACCATCAAAGGACCGGGTCTGTTTCTGGCGCAATTCGCGGGCGATGCAGCACCCTTCGACACATGGGACGGCATCACGAGGTGGGCCGCCGACTGCGGTTATGCCGGTGTGCAGGTGCCAAGCTGGGACGCGCGCTTTTTCGATCTGGCGAAAGCCGCCGAAAGCAAGACCTACTGCGACGACTTCAAAGGACAGGCCGAGGCGAACGGCGTCACCGTCACCGAACTCTCCACCCACCTGCAAGGCCAGCTGGTCGCCGTGAACCCCGCCTATGACACGGCCTTCGACGCCTTCGCCGCCCCGCAGGTGCAGGGGAACCCCGCCGCGCGGCAGGCATGGGCGGTCGATCAGGTGACGATGGCGCTGACCGCCTCGAAAAACCTTGGGCTGACGGAAATGGCGACCTTTTCGGGCGCGCTGGCCTGGCCCTACGTCTACCCCTGGCCGCAGCGCCCCGCCGGACTGGTCGAGATGGCCTTCGACGAACTCGCCGCGCGCTGGCGTCCGATCCTCGATCATGCCGAGGATTGCGGCGTCGATCTCTGCTATGAGATCCACCCCGGCGAGGATCTGCACGATGGTGTGACCTTCGAGATGTTCCTGGACCGTCTGGGCGGGCACGCGCGGTGCAACATGCTTTACGATCCGTCGCACTACGTGTTGCAATGCCTCGACTACATCGACCACATCGACATCTACAAGGACCGCATCAAGATGTTCCATGTGAAGGACGCCGAGTTCAATCCGACGGGGCGGCAGGGGGTCTATGGCGGCTACCAGTCATGGGTGGACCGCGCAGGACGTTTCCGCAGTCTTGGCGACGGGCAGGTCGATTTCGCGGCGATCTTTTCCAAGATGGCGGCCAATGATTTCGGCGGCTGGGCCGTGGTCGAATGGGAGTGCGCCCTGAAGCACCCCGAGGACGGCGCCCGCGAAGGCGCGCAATTTGTGAAAGACCACATCATCCGCGTGACCGAACGGGCCTTCGACGACTTTGCGGGCGGTGCGGTGGATGAAGACACCAACCGCCGGATGCTGGGCATCTAGGACGTATCTTCAGCAAGATGATAAGGGAGACAGCACGATGAGACCGATCCGACTGGGCATGGTGGGTGGCGGCAATGACGCCTTTATCGGGGGCGTCCATCGGATCGCCGCGCGCATTGACGGGCGGTTCCAGCTTGTCGCAGGCGCGCTGTCATCGACGCCGGAAAAGGCGCAGGCCTCGGGTGCGGCGCTGGGCCTCGATCCGGCGCGGACCTATGACGACTTCAAGGCCATGGCGATCCGCGAGGCGCGGTTGAAAGACGGGATCGAGGCGGTGGCGATCGTCACCCCCAACCATGTCCACTACGCCGCTGCGCGCGAATTCCTCAAGCGCGGCATCCATGTCATCTGCGACAAGCCGCTGACCTCGACGATGGCGGACGCAAGGAAACTGGTGAAGGCGGCCGAGGACAGCGACGCGCTTTTCGTGCTGACCCACAACTACACCGGCTATCCGCTGATGCGGCAGGCGCGCCAGATGGTGGCCGAGGGGCGTTTGGGCAAGATCCGCGTGGTGCAGGTGGAATATGCGCAGGATTGGCTGAGCCGTGCGGACGACAGCAAGCAGGCCGCGTGGCGCACCGATCCGGAACGATCCGGCCTTGGCGGATCGACGGGCGATATCGGCACCCATGCCTTCAACCTCGCCAGTTTCGTGACGGGGCTGGAGCTGGAAAGCCTGTCCGCCGATCTGCAGGCCTTCGTCGGCGGGCGCGCGCTTGATGACAACGCCCATGTGATGCTGCGCTTTGCCGGTGGCGCGCGCGGGATGCTGTGGTGTTCACAGGTCGCCCCCGGCAACGAGAACGGCCTGCGCCTGCGCATCTATGGCGAAAAGGCGGGGCTGGAATGGGCGCAGGAAAACCCCAACCAGTTGTGGTTCACCGAACTGGGGCAACCCAAGCAGCTTTTGACCCGTGGCGGGGCGGGGGCGACCAGCGATGCCGCCCGCGTGACGCGCATCCCCGGCGGCCATCCCGAGGGCTATCTGGAAGCCTTCGCCACCATCTATCGCGAGGCCGCAGATGCCATCGCAGCGCACCGCGAAGGGCGCAAGGTGGCGGATGATGTCCTGTTCCCGACCGTGCAGGACGGGTTGAAGGGCATGCAATTCGTCGCGGCCTGCGTCCGCTCGTCCCAGCGGGACGGGGCTTGGGTGACCTTGGCCTAGCGGCCCAGACGGCGGGCGATCATTTCGGACAACTCTACCAGTGCCGCCGATTGTGCGGCGCTGATGCTGCCCAGTGACTGGTCGGGCATCGGGACGCTGATGTCGAACCTGTCGGATCTGTTGCGATAGCTGATCCGGTCGCCGCCGACAAAGAACTGCCCTGCCAGCCGGAACGACCCGTCAGCCCCCGCCAGCATGTCCGACACGCGCACGTCGATCGTGACATCGGGCAATTCCACGAAGGGCCAAGGCTCGGGCCCCACATCGATATTCAGGATGTCCGAAAGGCTGCGCGTCAGAAACAGGGTCACGCCGCGCTCGGGCATATCGGCCCACAGCACATCGTTGTTCGTGGCAATCAGCCCGCCGGGCAATTCGCGCGCCACTTCCTCGGCGGCGGCATAGGAGGGCAGCGAGACCGTGCGCACCTGTGCCGACCCGACAAGCGGCCGCAATTCCAGCGTCGAGGTCTGGGGCGGCAGTTGCAGCCGTTCCAGCGGACCGGCGCAGGCGGCAAGCACGGCGATCAGGGCGAGGGGCAGGGCAGACTTCATCTTAGCGTCCTGTGATTAGCGAATTGGGATTGCGCTGGATCTGGCGCGCAAGGGCGGTGACGGCATCGGCGGCACTCTGGATGTCGCGGATCAGTTGCATGGTTTCGGCCCCGAAGCGCGAGCGCTGGCTGTAGCTGTCCACGACTTCCTCTGACAGCAGCACCAGCCGGTTCGCGCGCGCGGTCAGTTCGGGAAGACCGGCAACGGCATCCTGCAAGGCGACAGCGGCCTCGTTGGTGGCGGCAAGCGTGCCGTTCAGGTTCTCGACCGCGCCGCCCGTGCGAAGCTCGGCGATCAGGCCGCGCAATTCGTCCAGCGAGGCATTCAGCGAGGCGGGCAGGGCAACTGCATCCTCTGTCCCGATCAGCCCCTCGATGGCATCCAGCGTGTCGCTGGCGGATGTCACCAGCCGTTCCAGTTCAAGTTCCGAGGCGCGCCGGGTCAGGGTTTCGATGTCTTCGGTGATCTGCGGCAGGTTGCGCGTGGCGACCTCGATGTTGCTTGCGACCTGCGTGATCGATGTCAGCGTGGCGTCAAGATTGGCGACCAGTTCGATCTCGTTGGCATCGTTGATCAGCAGGTTGAGGTCATTGATCACCGTCCGCAGATCCGTCGGGATCGCTTGCATGTCTTCGGATCCCACCAGCCCGCGGGCCTCGTTGATCAGGGCCGCGATAGAGGCCGGTGTGGCGCGGGTCGCCTCGTCGTTCACGAGGCTTTCGATGCTGCCCATCAGGCTGATCGCGCTTTCCAGCAGTTGTTCGACCGGCAGGGCATTGATGCGGGCCAGCACGCCCTCGGCGGTGGCGGCCACGTCAGAGATCTGGGATTCGGTCGAGGGGATGACCGGAAACTCGCCCGATGTCAGGTTGATGATCGCGGGCAGCGCGTCCTCGACCTGCACAAGTTCGATGTTCAGCGTGCCGGCCAGAATGTTCCCCGTCACCATCCGTGCCCGCAGGCCCTGCGTCACCAGATCGGACAGAAGGCCCAGTGCGGCCTCGGCGCTGACTTCGCCCTCAAGCCCCAGCCGCGCCGGTTCGATGGCCAGCACGACCTGCAAACGCACCTGCGCGCGCTCGCCCTCGCCGACAACGATTGCATTGAGGTCACTGACCTCGCCGATGCGGATGCCCTGCAGGCGGACTTCGGCACCTGTGGTCAGGCCGCTGACGGATTCCGCAAAGAGCACGGCGACCTCCAGCACTTCGGCATCGGGATCGGTGAAAAGGCTTTCGCGGGCCGATTGCCGGTCGCGGTAGATCTGAAAACGGTGTCCGTCCGCAATCGGCGCGCCGCCAGAGACGATCGAATCGAAGGCGACGCCGCCTTCGACCAGCGAGGCAAGCGAACTGACGTTCAGTGACACTCCCGACGCGCCGAACGAGACGCTGAACCCCGAGGTGTCCCAAAAGCGCGTGGTTGTCGTCAGGCGGCGGTCAAAGGGGCTTTCGATGAAGGCGGTGACGATCACGCCGCGGCCATCGGGGGACAATTCGGGTTGCTGCAGAAAGCCGACCTCGATCCCCTTGTGCAGGATCGGTGCACCGGCGGCGATGCTGCCGCCATCATCCGCCCGCAGGATGACCGAGGTGCCGCGCTGGTTGGCCCGTGTCAGGTTGCGGGTTTCAAGGCCCCGGAACTGATACTGCTGGACATCGGCTTCGGTGTCCCAGTTGCCTTCGATGTAGACGCCTGACAGCACCGTTTCCAGCCCGGTGATCCCGCGCACCGAGACATCGGGGCGCACCACCCAGAATTGCGCGTCATCGTCCAGAAAGGGCGCAATGTTGTTGTCGATCCGGGCGTAGACCAGAACATCCGTCAGCCCTTCGGAGAATTCGACCCGCTCGACCTGGCCGACGTCGACATCGCGATACTTGATCTTGGTCTCGCCCTCGACGATGCCCGATGCGTTCTCGAAGCTGATGGTGATCAGCGTGCCGCGGTCGGCATAGCTTTGCCATGCCGCCCAGAGCGAAACGGCCAATGCAACAAACGGCACGATCCAGACAAACGACAGCCGCCCCGCCCCGCGCGATCTCGCAGGCCGGATGTCCAAGGGTGCCGGTCCGTTCGGCTGTGTGTCAGTCATCGTGTCGTCTTTCTGCGTCCCAGATCAGGCGCGGATCAAAGGCCTGCGCGGCCAGCATCGTAAAGATCACTGACAGCGCAAAGCTGAGCGCCGCAATCCCAGGGTTGATCGTCGCGATTGTCTGCAGTTGCACGAGCGCCGAAAGGATCGCAACCACAAAGACGTCGATCATCGACCAGCGCCCGATGAACTCGACCACTTCATAGGCACGGTGCCGCCCGTGTTGGCTGGCTTGGGATTTGCGCTGCACGGTGATGGCGAGATAAGCGATGGCGATGAACTTGCCCACGGGAATCATGACCGAGGCGATGAAGACAATCGCCGCCACCCCCAAAGAGCCGTATTCCACCAGCTCGACCACGCCGCCGAGTATCGTGCTTTCGGACCGCTCGATCAGGGTCGAGGTCAGAAGCATCGGATAAACGTTGGCCGGAATATAGGCGATCATGCCGGCAATCAGCCAGGCCCAGACCTTTTGCAGGCTTTGCAGATCACGACTTTGCAAAGTGCTGCCGCAGCGTTTGCAAAGTTGCGTCTCCGCCGCGTGCACCTGACCGCATTGGCGGCAGGCGACCAGCCCCGCCTGCAAGGCGGTGGTCAGCTTGACGCCTTGTCCAGCGTTTCCCAAATCGAATACCTGCTGATAAGATTGTCTTTCAGAACCGTGATCACCACGACCCCCGCGAAGGCCCAGAAGGCGGGGCCGATCGTCACGGTGGCCAGACCCGCGACCTTGATCAGCGCGACGGTGACCCCGACGATGAAGATTTCGGCCATGCTCCACGGGCGCAGCCTTTCGGCCAGACGGAAGGCCTGCCGCGCCAGCGGTCCGGGCCGTGCGTTGCGCATCAGCGGGCCCAGCGCGTAGATCAGCGCCGAAAGCCGCATCAGCGGGATCACGATGATGAAGAAGGCAACGGCGACCGCCAGCGGAAAGGCATAGCCGGCGCGAAACGCGAGCACCGCGTCGATGACCGAGGTCGCATTGCGGAACCCGCCCGCGTCCAGCGACAGAAACGGAAAGCTGACGGCGGCGATCATCAGGATGAAGGCGGTCGATGCCAGCGCCAGAATACGCGCAATCGCATCCGGCTGCGACCGCATCAGCAGCACACCGCATCTTTGACAATGGGCGCTTGCGTTGTCAGGAAGGTCCTGTGCGCGATGCAGCGTATCGCATTGCGGGCAGGCGATCAGGTCATCGAGGTTCAGGCTGTCTGCTCTCATCGTGGTGTCTGCTCTGCCGATACTGGCGCGCGGGGCTTGTGCTGCATTTTGCGCAAGCTTATCGCTTCAGGGCGACATATGCTATGCTTACCCGTCATTCGACGTCATCACAAAAGTGCCACCATGACCGATCTTCTCTTTCCGCCCCGCCCGACACCTGTCCTGCCCGTCATCGGTGCGGCGGGCTTTCCTGTGGGCCGCATTTTCTGCGTCGGCCGCAACTATGCCGATCACGCCAGGGAAATGGGGCATGAGGTCGACCGCGAGGCGCCGTTCTATTTCACCAAATCCGCCCCATCGGTGCTGCAGTCGGGGCAGGACATGCCCTATCCGCCACGCACCAGTGACCTGCATCACGAGATGGAACTGGTGGTGGCACTCGATCAGGGCGGCAAGGACATCCCGCAGCAACAGGCCATGGCGCATGTCTTCGGCTATGGCTGCGGGCTGGATATGACGCGCCGCGACTTACAGGCCGCTGCCAAGGACAAGCGCCGCCCGTGGGACACGGGCAAGGATTTCGACAATGCCGCGATCCTTGGGCCCTTGACGCCGAAGGCGGGGGATCATTCCATTGACGATCTGGTCATCAGGCTCGACGTCAACGGCGAGACCCGCCAGCAAGCGACCTTGGGGGATATGGTCTGGTCCATCCCCGAGCTGATCGCCGATCTGTCGACCCTCTATACCCTGCATCCGGGCGACCTGATCATGACCGGCACGCCCGCCGGCGTCGGGCCCGTCATGCCGGGTGACGCATTACGCGGCACAATCGGCGATTTTGCCCCTGTCGAGACCCGCATCGTCTGATTATGTTTGCGCAACGCAACACCTCGGACGGAGTATCCGCCATGACCATGACCCGCCGCATCCTGCTTGGCCTTGCCGCCGGCGCGATCTGCGCCACTGCCGCCACCGCGCAAGAGGTGACCTTGCGCCTGCATCAGTTCCTGCCCGCGCAATCCACCGTGCCTGCGCAAATTCTGGACGTCTGGGCCGACAGGGTCGAGGCCGACAGCAATGGCCGCATCAGGATCGAGCGTTACCCCTCGATGCAGCTCGGCGGCACGCCGCCGCAGCTGATCGATCAGGTCATCGACGGTGTCGCGGACATCGTCTGGACCGTGGCGGGCTATACCCCCGGCCGCTTCCCGCAGCTTGAGGTTTTCGAGCTGCCCTTCATCTCGCCCGATGCCGAGGCGACCAGCCGCGCCTATTGGCAATTGGCCGAAGCGCGTATGATGGACAGCGATTTCGCCGATTTCAAACCCTTGGGCCTTTGGGTGCATGGCCCCGGGGTGATCCATGCCAACCGCCCCATTGTCGAGGTCTCGGACCTGCGCGGGTTGAAACTGCGCGCGCCGTCGCGGACGACGACGACGCTTTTCACAAACCTCGGGGCGACTTCCGTCGGGATGCCGGTGCCTGCGGTGCCTGAATCCCTGTCGCGCGGGGTGATCGAAAGCGCCGTGATCCCGTGGGAGGTCATGCCATCCCTGAAGGTCGAGGAACTGGTCAGCAACCATACCGAATTCACCGGCAATGCGCTTTATACGCTGGCCTTCATCTTTGCGATGAACACCGACAGCTATGCCGCCCTGCCGGATGATCTGAAGGCGGTGATCGACGCGAACTCGGGTCTGGAATTCTCGGCCTTTGCAGGGCGCACCCAGCAGGCGGCGGATGGACCGGCGCGGGCCTTGGCCGAAGCGCGCGGCAACACGATCATCACGCTCGATGCCGAACAGACCGCCGCCTGGGCCGCAGCCGCAGCGCCCACGATCGACGCATGGATCGCCGAAGCCGACGCCGCGGGGATCGACGGCACCGGCCTTTATCGCGATGCTGTCGCATTGATCGCCGCCAACAACGGGGCTAACTGACCCCGATCAAGGCGGGGGTGGGGACGTGCTGCACAAACTGATCGAAAGGCTGGCGCGGGGGATGGCCCTGTTGGGCGGGCTTGTGCTTTGCCTTTTGGTGCTGATGGTCTGTGCCAGCGTCACGGGCCGCGAACTGGCAGCTGCAGCCTATGGCGGCCGGCTTGGCGGGGTTGGCGACTGGCTGATCGGGCTTGGTGTCGGGCCGATCTTCGGGGATTTCGAGCTGGTCGAGGCGGGCATGGCCTTCACCATCTTCGCCTTCCTGCCGCTGACCCAGCTTTCGGGCGCCCATGCGCGTGTGGATGTCTTCACCAGCGCGATGGGGCCGCGCGTGACCCGCGCGCTGGACACTCTCTGGAGCCTTCTCATGGCCGCGACCATCCTGCTGATCACGTGGCGACTTTCGGCGGGGATGCAGGACAAGCTGCGCTATGGCGAGACGACGTTCCTGATCCAGTTTCCGGTCTGGTGGGCCTATGCGGCCAGCCTTGTGGCGGCTGTCGCTGCCAGTCTCGTCAGTCTCTATTGCGCGGCCATGCGCCTGACCGGACAGCGCACGACATGAGCGATCTGGCCCTTGGATACCTGTCCTTTCCGGTCCTGCTGGCGCTGATCTTCCTGCGGGCGCCCATCGGCCTTGCGATGCTGCTCTGCGGGATCGGGGGGCTGTGGCTGGCGACGGATGGCACCACGGTCTTCATGGCAAGGCTGAAATCCGAGGTCTATTCGACCTTCGGCAACTACAGCCTGTCGATCATCCCGATGTTCTTGCTGATGGGGCAGTTCGCGACCCATTCGGGAATGTCGCGGGCGTTGTTCAAGGCGGCCGAGGCATGGCTGGGCCATCGCAAGGGCGGAATGGCGATGGCGGCGGTGGGGGCCTGCGCGGGGTTCGGGGCGATCTGCGGGTCGTCCTTGGCGACCGCCGCCACGATGGGCCGCGTGGCCCTGCCGGAGTTGCGCAAACATGGCTATTCCGGCGGGTTCTCGACGGCGACACTGGCGGCGGGCGGCACCCTTGGCATCCTGATCCCGCCCTCGGTCATCCTTGTGATCTACGCGATCCTGACCGAACAGAACATCGCCAAGCTTTTCGCCGCCGCGATCATTCCCGGTCTTCTGGCGGCCCTTGGCTATATGCTGACGATTGCCCTCTATGTGCGGCTTTACCCCGATCAGGCGGGCACGAAAGAGCGGATGCCCTATGCGGACCGCTTCAGGGCGCTGGGTGCGGTCTGGCCTGTGCTGCTGGTCTTCGGGCTGGTGGTCGGCGGCATCTACAACGGCTGGTTCACGCCGACCGAAGGGGCCGCCGTGGGCGCGCTGGGCACCGGGCTGATCGCGCTGTTGTCGGGCAGATTGAACCGGCGCGTGCTGCAAGACAGCATTTCCGAGACCGCGACCGGCACCGGCATGATCTTTTTCATCGTGCTGGGGGCGGCCTTCTACAACGGCTTTCTGGCCCTGACGCAGGTGCCGCAGGACCTGTCGGGCTGGGTCACGGCGCAAGGCTTCTCGCCCTGGATGGTCATGGCACTGATCCTTGTCGTCTACCTGATCCTCGGCTGCCTGATGGACAGCCTGTCGATGATCCTGCTGACGGTGCCGATCTTCTGGCCGGTGATTTCAGGCCTCGACTTCGGCATGACGACCGAGGAACTGGCGATCTGGTTCGGCATCATGGTGCTGATCGTGGTCGAGGTCGGGCTGATCACGCCGCCTGTGGGGATGAACCTGTTCATCATCGCTGGCATGGACCGCGCGACACCGATCACGGCCACCTACAGATCGGTGCTGTTCTTTGTCGGCTCCGACGTGCTGCGCGTGATCATCCTGTTTCTGTTTCCGGTGATCACGCTGGTGCTGATCTAGCTGCGCGGGGCAGGCTGGCCGTTCAGCGTCAGATCACAGGGCAGGCTGGCCTCCATCACGCGCTTGGCGTTCGGAATATCGTTGCCTTCGGCGCGGCGGGTGGCGACAGCCGAGGAATAGTTGAGCGACAGCCAGCGCTGGATCAGGCGCGCGCGCAGTTCCGGCAGGGCCACGTCCAAGCGCACCGAAAGATCCCAAAGCTTTGCAAGCTGGCGCCAGGGGTCTTCATCGAACATCAGGTAATTGCCCTCGACGATCACGACCCGGACCGAAGGCGGCACCGCCACGGCCCCCGCAATCGCGATATCGCGCGAGCGGTCGAAGAGCGGGGCGAAGACCTCGTCCCCGGTCTTGAGGGCGGCGACCATGCGCAGGAAGCCATGCGCATCGAAGGTTTCGGGCGCGCCTTTGCGGGGGCGCAACCCGCGCGCCTCAAGGACCGCATTGTCGAGATGGAAGCCGTCCATCGCCACGACGGCGGACTTGCGCCCCTGCGCGTTCAGCCGCCGCGCCAGTTCGGCGGCGAGGGTGGATTTTCCGCTGGCGGGCGCACCGGCGATGCCGATCAGATACCTGTCGGCATCCTGTGCCAGCACGCGCTCGGCCAAGGTGTTGACGTGGTTCGTCAGGGTGTTCACGAAACTGCCTCTTTTTGGGGCTTTGCCCTTTTGTGCGGCAAGATTAGCCGGAAGTGGACCCTCTGGCGACAGTTTTTCCGTGCAGGCAATGGCAAACCGCCCTGCACTTGCCTAAGCTATAGGCAAAACGAAGGGGTTTTCCGCACCTTGAAGACTGTGCTGCGACTATTCAGGATACTGACCGCCGTCTGGAAGACGGCTTGCGAAAAGCATCTGGGTCTGATTGCCGCCGGGGTCGCCTTTTTCGGGATGTTCGGGATCTTTCCGGCCATCGCCGCCACCATCGCGATTTTCGGTCTGGTGGCGGATCCCAACGTGATCGCCGAACAGTTGCAACTGATGGAAGAGATCGTTCCCCCCGATGCCTACAATCTTCTGGCCGTGCAGATCGAGCGACTGGTCAATGCACCCTCGCAGCAACTGGGGTGGGCGACGGCCGTGTCGATCATCCTTGCCTTGTGGTCTGCGCGGGCGGGCGTGGGCGCGCTGATCGGCGGGCTGAACGCCATTGCGGGGCACCGGATGCGCAACGGGATCGTTCAGGTTCTTGTCGCCTTCGTGCTGACCGCATTTCTGGTGGGCATGGCGATCATCGCCGTGGTCGCCGTCGTCATTGTCCCCATCGTGCTGGCCTTCGTCCCCATCGGCAACGCGACCGCATGGCTGATCGAGGGCGCGCGATGGCTGGTGGCGCTGGGCGTGATCCTGATGGCGCTGAGCATCCTTTACCGCTTTGGTCCCGCCCGCAACGGCAGCCGCGGGCGCTGGATCACGGTGGGTGCGGTGGTGGTGGTCGTGCTTTGGGTGATCGCCTCGGCGGGGCTGTCGTTCTATCTGACCAACTTTGCCAGCTATAACGAGGTTTACGGCTCGATCGGGGCGGTCATCGGCATGTTGCTGTGGCTTTA
Organism: Yoonia sp.; assembly: GCF_036770585.1. Lineage (GTDB taxonomy): Bacteria > Pseudomonadota > Alphaproteobacteria > Rhodobacterales > Rhodobacteraceae > Yoonia. The sequence goes on from NZ_DAIPIW010000030.1 coordinate 21,864, forward strand.
CATCAGCGCCTATCTGGTCCTGCTGGGGGCCGCGTTGAACCTTGAGGTCCACGAAAGCTGGCTGCCCGCACCGGGGGCGACCCCGGCAGGGGCATCCGACCAGCGCGCCTAGGTCACGCGCGCGCGGGTCTGGAAGGCGGGATCATCCCACAGCCTTTGGTCCATCACCTGCCCTATGATCGCGACCGCCTGTGCCACGTCGCTTTCATCGATGAACAGCGGCGTGAACCCGAACCGCATGATGTCCGGCGCGCGGAAATCACCGATCAGGCCGCGCGCGATGCAGGCCTGCATGGCGGCATAGCCGTTGTCAAAAGCGAAAGAGACCTGACTGCCGCGCATGGCCGGATCACGCGGGCTGGCGAGGCTTAGGTCGGGGCAAGTGGCCTCGATCCCGGCGATGAACTGTTCGGTCAGCAAGATGGATTGTGCGCGGAGCGCGTCCATGTCCACCTGATCCCAGATATCGAGTGCCGCATCGAGTGCGGCAAGTTGCAGGACAGGTGGCGTGCCGACACGCATCCGCTCGATCCCGGCACCGGGGCGATAGTCAAGATCGAAGGCAAAGGGCGCCGCGTGCCCCAGCCAGCCCGAGAGCGCCGGTTTCACCCGGTCGGCATGGCGCGGGGCGACGAAGATGAAGGCCGGCGCGCCGGGACCGGCGTTGAGGTATTTGTAGGTGCAGCCCACCGCGAAATCCGCCCCGCACCCCGCCAGATCGACCGGCAGCGCACCTGCGCTATGGGCAAGGTCCCACATGGCGATGGCGCCCGCCGCATGGGCCTGCGCGGTCAGCGCCTTCATGTCGTGCTTGCGCCCCGTGCGGTAATCCACCTCGGTCAGCATCAGCACGGCCAGATCGTCGTTGATGTGATCCGCCACTTCCTCGGGGGCGACGACGCGCAGTTCCAGCCCGCGCCCAAGCGAGCGGATCAGCCCCTCGGCCATATAGATATCGGACGGGAAGTTGCCGCTATCGGTCAAGATCACCTTGCGGTCCGGCACCAGATCGATGGCCGAGGCGAGGGCCTGATAGACCTTGATCGACAGGGTGTCGCCGACGACCACATGGCCCTTTTCCGCCCCGATCAGCCGCCCGATCCGGTCGCCGAAATCGCTGGGCTGCGCCATCCAAGACGCGCGGTTCCATCCGGTGATGACCATCTCGCCCCATTCATCGGTGACGGTGCGCGCGACCCGCGCGGCGGTGGCCTTGGGCAATGGCCCCAGCGAGTTGCCGTCCAGATAGATCATCCCCTGCGGCACGTGAAAGAGCGCCTTGGTCGCCGCGAAATCCATAGTCATACCTGTCCGCCTGAAATCTCGATTGTCTGTCCGTTCACGCTGCGCGCCCCGTCCGAGCAAAGCCATAGCGCCGCTGCCGTGACCTCGTCCACCTCCAGCAGCCGTTTGTGGCGGTTGCCCTTGGCGATGATCTCGGTCGCACTCGCTTCGTCAACGTCGAAACGCCGCATGAGGCCGGGAAGCTGGTTTTGCACGATATCGGTGTCCACATAGCCCGGGCAGAGCGCGTTGAAGGTGATGGGGCGGCGCATGTATTCCTCGGACAGGCCGCGGATCAGGCCGATGACACCGTGTTTGCTGACCGTGTAGGGGATCGCGTTCTTGAGGCCGCGCACACCTGCGATGGAACTGACCACGATCATGCGCGCGGGGGTGTCGTCGGCCAGCGTGGCGAGTGCGGCCTGAAACGTCAGGAACACACCGTCGAGATTTGTGCGCATGGTGTGGCGCCAGTCGTGCAAAGTGATCGCTGCAAAGGGCCCGCCTTCGGCAATGCCTGCATTGGCGACACAGATCCGGATCGGCCCGCGCGCCTTGGCAGCCTGCGCGATCCCGTTGCGGAGGGATGTTTCATCCGCCACATCCATCACCTGCGGATGGATGCGCGTATTGCCGTTTGCCACCGCCTCAAGCACCGCGGCCCGCCGTCCGGTGATCGTCACCTCGGCCCCGGCATCCGCCAGGGCCAGCGCGATATCCTTGCCGATCCCCGTCCCGCCGCCGGTGACAAGGGCGTGTTTGCCTGCATGGTCCATGCCGTCCTCCTTTTGGGTGCAGGTTAGCCGCAAGGCGGGCATGGACAACCCCAAAGCGCCCCGGCAATGTGCCTGGCATGAAATGGATCGACATTCCCCCCGTCTGGCTGGCCTTTGCCTTGCTGCTGACCAACGGCATCGCCGAGGCGCAGCCGATGACACTCGCCTTCGGGCATCCGGTGACAGACCTGCTGGGTGGTCTGCTGGTGGGGGGCGGGCTGGTGCTGATCCTGCTGGCCGCCTATGAAATGCGCAGCCGCCGCACCACCATCGTGCCGCATATGGAGGCCGACCATCTGGTCACATCCGGCATCTTCAAGCGCAGCCGCAATCCGATCTATCTGGGCGACACCCTGATCCTTGCGGGCCTCGCCCTGCGGTGGGAGGCGCCTGTCGCGCTGCTGTTGGTGCCGCTCTTCATGGTCACGATCACCCAGCGCTTCATCCTGCCCGAAGAGGACCGCCTGCGCCGCAAATTCCGCGCCGATTTCGCGCGTTATTGCACGACGACACGCCGCTGGCTGTGACTTGGCGGCGTCAGACGGTCACTGTTAGCGCATGACACCAAATGGCGGGGCATCCACTCCCTTGTGAAATATTCTTACGGGCTATAGTTGGGGGCAGACCAGAAAATTGAGACGGGGGATGCTCAGTGAAAATCGGCACGCCAAAAGAAATCATCGCAGGCGAGAACCGGGTCGGGATGACGCCTGCTTCGGCCAGGGACCTGCAGAAGCTTGGCTATGACTGTGTGATCGAAACCGGGGCGGGTGCGGCCGCCGGGTTCTCGGATCAGGCCTATCAGGACGCGGGGGTCGAGGTCGTCAAGACCGCAGCCGCGCTTTACAAGGCCGCCGACATCATCGCCAAGGTGCGCCCGCCCGAGGATGCAGAGGTCAAGCGCCTGCGCGACGGGCAGGTGCTGATTTCCTTCTTCTATCCCGCCCAGAACAAGGACCTGATGGAGGCGGCCAATGCCAAGGGCGCGACCGTCATCGCCATGGACATGGTGCCGCGCATCAGCCGCGCGCAGAAGATGGACGCGCTGTCGTCGATGGCCAATATCGCAGGCTACCGCGCCGTGATCGAGGCGGGTAACAACTTTGGCCGCTTCTTCACCGGTCAGGTGACGGCTGCCGGCAAGGTGCCGCCCGCCAAGGTGCTGGTCGTCGGTGCTGGTGTGGCCGGGCTTGCCGCCATCGGGACATCGACCTCGCTGGGGGCGATCACCTATGCCTTCGACGTGCGCCCCGAAGTGGCCGAGCAGGTGGAATCGATGGGGGCCGAGTTTGTTTTCCTCGACTTCGAGGAAGAGCAGCAGGACGGATCGGCGACGGGCGGCTATGCCTCGGTTTCGTCGCCCGAGTTCGCGGCGGCGCAATTGGCCAAGTTCCGCGAAATCGCGCCCGAGATGGACATCGTGATCACCACCGCGCTGATCCCGGGCCGCGACGCGCCCGAGCTTTGGACCAAGGACATGGTCGCGGCGATGAAGCCCGGCTCGGTCATCGTGGACCTCGCGGCGGAACGTGGCGGCAACTGCAAACTGACCGTGAAGGACGAAAAGATCGTCACCGAGAACGGCGTGACGATCATCGGCTACACCGACTTCCCCAGCCGGATGGCCGCACAGTCGTCCACGCTCTATTCCACGAACATCCGTCACATGATGACAGATCTGACGCCTGAAAAGGACGGCCAACCGCACCACAACATGGACGACGACGTCATCCGCGGTGCGACCGTCACCCACAAGGGCGAAGTCACCTTCCCGCCGCCGCCACCGAAAGTGGCCGCGATCGCGGCGGCCCCCAAGAAGGAAAAGCCCAAAGAGCTGACAGCGGAAGAGAAGCGCGCGCAAGAGGTCGCGGCCTTCAAGACCCAGACCCGCAATCAGGTCGCGCTCTTGGGGATCGGTGCGGCGCTGCTTTTGGGGGTCGGGCTGATCCCGGGGATGCCCGCCAGCTTCATGCAGCATTTCATCGTCTTCGTGCTGTCGGTCTTCATCGGCTTTCAGGTCATCTGGAACGTCGCCCATTCGTTGCACACGCCGCTGATGGCCGTGACCAATGCGATCTCGTCGATCATCATTCTGGGCGCGCTGATCCAGATCGGATCGACCAGCATATTGATCACGCTGCTTGCGGCGCTGGGTATCTTCATGGCCTCCGTCAATATCTTCGGCGGTTTCCTTGTGACACGGCGGATGCTCGCCATGTTCCAGAAATCCTAAAGGGGCAGGGCAAATGGAAAATGCATTCACAACAGCGGCCTATGTGGTCGCAGGTATCCTCTTCATCCTTTCGCTTGGTGGCCTGTCAGGGCAGGAGAGCGCGAAACGCGCGGTCTGGTATGGCATCGCGGGCATGGCGCTGGCAGTCTTCGCCACGCTGGTCGGCCCCGGTGCGGGCCTTGGTCTGGTCTCGGTCGTTCTGATCATCCTCGGCGGGGTTGTCGGCTATCAACTGGCCACCAAGGTCGAGATGACCCAGATGCCGGAACTTGTGGCCATCATGCACTCGCTTGTCGGGTTGGCGGCGGTCTTTGTGGGCTTCAACGCGGATCTGATGATCAACTACGTCGGCGGCGTCTATGCCGATGCAGGGCTGGTCATGGGCGCCGTGGGCGACGATGGCATCACCGCGATTGGCCTGCCGAAAGAGATCTACGACGGGCTGAGCAGTTTTGGCCAGTTGATCGCCAAGAAATCATCGGTCGAGATCGGTATTCTGCGGGTCGAACTGGTGCTTGGTATCTGGATCGGTGCGGTGACATTCACCGGATCCGTCATCGCCTATGCCAAGCTGGCGGGCAATTCGTCGAAACTGCCGTTCAAGGTCGATACCTCGGCCAAGAAGCTGCCCGGCGGTCACCTGCTGAATGCGGGTGCGGCAGCGCTGTCGGTCATCTTGCTGATCGCCTACTTGGGTGGCTCGGGATCGTGGGCGCTGGTGCTGCTGACGCTGGCGGGCCTGTTCATCGGCTATCACCTGATCATGGGGATCGGGGGCGCGGACATGCCTGTGGTCGTGTCGATGCTGAACAGCTATTCCGGCTGGGCGGCGGCGGCGATCGGGTTCAGCCTCGGCAACGACCTTCTGATCGTGGTCGGCGCGCTGGTCGGGTCCAGCGGTGCGATCCTGTCCTACATCATGTGCAAGGCGATGAACCGCAGTTTCATCAGCGTGATCCTCGGCGGCTTCGGCGGCCCCGCGGGCGAGCAGATGGCGGTCGAAGGCGAGCAGATCGCCATCGATTCGGACGGTGTCGCCACGGCCCTGAACGAGGCCGACAGCATCATCATCATCCCGGGCTACGGGATGGCGGTGGCGCAGGCGCAGCAGGCGGTCAGCGAACTGGTGCGCAAGCTGCGCGCCAAGGGCAAGACTGTGCGTTTCGCGATCCACCCGGTCGCGGGGCGTCTGCCCGGCCACATGAACGTGCTTCTGGCCGAGGCCAAGGTGCCTTACGATATCGTGCTGGAAATGGACGAGATCAACGAGGATTTCCCCGAAACGGATGTCGCCATCGTCATCGGCTCGAACGATATCGTGAACCCTGCCGCTCAGGACGATCCCAACAGCCCCATCGCCGGTATGCCGGTGCTGGAGTGCTGGAAGGCGAAACAGGTGTTCGTCAGCAAGCGCGGGCAGGGCACGGGGTATTCGGGGATCGAGAACCCTCTGTTCTACAAGGACAACACGCGGATGTTCTATGGCGACGCCAAGAAGTCGCTGGACGAGCTTTTGCCGAAGATCGACTGATCCGCAGGCACGCCGCAGAATCGAAACCCCGCCGTGATCCGGCGGGGTTTTTCTTTTCCTTGTCCGAATCCGTGATTGCGGCCACCGTGCTACCCATCAACGCAGGATTGCATGGAGGCAAGACATGCCTGTCTCGGTCGGGAAGATCACGCTTTACATGGGGCCCGATACGATCGGCGCGCCGGACGATCTGGAAGGCCCGATCCTTGATTTCATCGGGGCGGCACAGGATGAATTGCTGGTGTCGGTGCAGGAACTGGACCATCGCCCGATTGCCGAGGCGCTGATCGCCGCGCGCAGGCGGGGGGTGCGGATTCAGGTGATCCTCGAACAGGATTATCTGCGCGAGGGACGCATCCCCGCGCCCGACACGCTGGGCACGCAAGAGATCAACCGCGACCTCTTGACCCGCATCCTGCGGGTCGGGATCGACGCCAAGGCCGACTACAACCCCAATATCTTCCACCAGAAATTCATCGTCCGCGACCGCAGCGCGACGCTGACGGGGTCGACCAATTTCACGACGACGGGGGTGACGAAGAACCTCAACCATATCGCCGTGATCATCGACGATGAGGTGGCGCGCGAATATACCCGCGAGTATCGGCAGATGCGGCAGGGCATCTTTGGCAAGCGCAGCCTCGAGACGCCGCGCAAACCGCTGGAGGGGCATACCGTCAGTGGTGTGCGGGTCAAACCTCTCTTTGCGCCGGATCATGCGCCCGAGATGGAATTCATCAAGCAGATGATCAAGGCCAAGTCGCGGATCGACTTTGCCGCTTTCACCTTTGCGCAATCATCCGGCATCGACGATGCGCTGGTCAATGCGCGCGAGAAAGGGCTGGCGGTGACGGGCGTTCTTGACCGGCGGCAGGCGAACCAGACATGGGCGGCCAAGCATACCTTGCTGGCGGGGAACGTCACCTTGCACCAGAACAAGTCGGAGACCGGCGTGCGCAAGGTGCATCACAAGCTGATGGTGATGGATGATGCGCTGACGATCATCGGCAGTTTCAACTACACCGGTCCGGCCAACCTTCTGAATGACGAGAACATCATGGTGCTGGGCGATCTCGATATGGCACCGGGGCAGGCACAGGACGACCAGAAGGCGCTGGCCGCCTATGCCCGGGCCGAGATCGACCGTATCATCGCCACGCAGGCCGAGCCGATCAGCTAGGCCCTATAGCCCCCTGATCCGCGGATCCAGCGCGTCGCGCAGCCCGTCGCCGATGTAGTTCACCGCCAGCACCGTCAGCGAAATCGCCAGACCGGGCCAAAGAACACGCTCGGGGAAGGCGACCATGCGGTCGACGCTGTCGAAGAGGATCTTGCCCCATGTGGGGAAGTCCGACGGAAACCCAAGGCCAAGGAACGACAGTGCGCTTTCGGTGATGATGGCCGCAGCCAGCCCCAGCGTGGCCGAGACCATGATCGGCGACAGGACGTTCGGCAGGATATGCCGCGTGATCATGCGCCGAGGCGGCGTGCCGATGGACCGCGCGGCCAGAACGAACTCGCGTTCCTTCAGCGAGATCACATCGCCGCGCACGATCCGCGCGGTCTGCATCCAGCTTGTGATCCCGATGCCGGTCACGATGAGGATGAAGATACCTGTTTCAGGCCCGAAAGCCGCGCGCAGCGGGTCGCGGAACAAGAGCATCATCACCAGAAGGAGCGGCAGGATCGGCAGGGCCAGCACCAGATCGGTAAAGCGCATCAGCGGCCAGTCCAGCCGCTTGAAGTAACCGGCCAGCACACCGACCAGGGTGCCGATGACAACCGCAAGGATCATCGCCGTCCAGCCCACGGCAAGGCTGATCCGCCCGCCCTGCATGATGTTGGCCATGATGTCGCGGCCCAGATGGTCGGTGCCCATGGGCCGCGCCCAGCTGACATTGGCGTCCCCATTCCAGAGGGCGACATAGAGCGGCCGCACGTCCTTGTTGCGGATATCCAGCTTGCCCGGGTCCACATCCCAGACCATCGGCCCGAAGGCACAGAACACGGTGATAAAGACCAGAAAGATCAGTCCCGCCATCGCCCCTTTGTGGCTGCGGAACTGGTCCCAGACATCCAGCCACTGATTGCGGGGCTTTTCGACCTTCACGGGAGCGGGGCTGCGGAGCGATGTATCAGTCATAGCGGATCCTTGGGTCAAGGATGCCGTAAAGCACATCGGCAATCAGGTTCATCAGCACGATCAGCACCGCCAGAAGGAAGGTGATCGTCATGACCATCGGGATATCCGAGCCTTGCAGCGCAAGGATCAGCAATTGCCCGAGGCCGTTCACCTTGAAGATCTGTTCGGTGATGATCGCCCCGCCGAAGATCGAGGGGATGCCAAGTGCGATGACAGTCACGACAGGGATCATCGAATTGCGCAGCACGTGGCGCATGACCACGACACTTTCGCTCATCCCCTTGGCGCGGGCGGTGCGCACGTAGTCTTGCCCCAGATTGTCCAGCATCGAGGCGCGCATATACCGGCTGACCTGCGCGGTGGTCTGTAGCGCCAGCACCATCACCGGCATGATCATCTGCTGCAACTGGAACTTGAAGGTCTGCCAGTCCACGACCTGGTGCGTCGTGTCGTAGATCGAGGGCAGCCAGCCAAGCTGGACCGAGAAGATCACGATCAGCAGAACGCCGGAAAAGAAGGGCGGCACGGAAAAGCCGATCATGCTGACGAAGGTGCCCGCCTGATCGAAGACCGAATATTGCTTGTAGGCGCTGATGATGCCGATGGGCAGGGCGATCAGCACGCCCACCACATAGGACATGCCCACCACCCACAGCGTCTGCGGCAGGCGTTCGGCGATGGTGTCGAACACGGGGCTGCGCGACTGGAAGCTGATGATGCGCTGCGCACCATCGGCGAAGTTGGTGCCGAAGAGGCCGTCGATCCAGTATTGCGGCTCGACGATGAAGAACTGTTTCAGCCACAGCGGAAAGCGCACATACCACGGCTCGCCCAGACCAAGGGCAAGGCGCATCTTTTCCTTGACCTCGGGCGGGATCGTCAGGGGCATCTGCGCCATTGGATCGCCCGGGGCCATTTCCAGCAGCATGAAGATCACAAAAGCGATGAACAAAAGCGTCGGAATCGACAACAGCAATCTGCGGATCGTGTAGGTCAGCATGATGTGGCGCCTTGG
>NZ_DAIPIW010000100.1:0-7224 GCF_036770585.1 Yoonia sp.
TTTGCAGATCTCTTCGGCGTAGACGCGGATTTCGTATTGGGCGTGGGCGTCGGCCCGCAGCCGCAGGAAGTGGAAGAGGTTGTGCAGGTCCACCTTCCAGTACCATTGGGTGTAGATATTGGCGGGCAGGTTCATGCGGGCGAGTTCGCGGGCGAGGCCCTGTTGCCCTTCTTGCCCGATCATTTCCTCGTAGTGGTCATAGGCGCGGGTGGCGTCGTCCTTGAGGTAGGCCAGCACGCGGGCGGCTTCCTCGCCCGACAGCGCCTCGCCCCTGCCCTGATTGTTGATCACCGATTGCGCGGCGAGGTGTTCGGGGGCGGGGATGTAGAACTCACGATCGAGGATCGAATAGCGGGCCGAGTATTCGTTGACGTTGGCGGTGCGGTGGCGGATCCACTGGCGGGCGACGAAGACGGGCAGTTTGACGTGCAGCTTGATCTCGCACATCTCGAAGGGGGTCGAATGCCAGTGCCGCATCAGGTAGCGGATCAGCCCCTCGTCGTTCTGGACGGATTTGGTCCCCTTGCCGTAGCTGACGCGGGCGGCCTGACAGATGGCGGCGTCGTCGCCCATGTAGTCGATCACCCGGATGAACCCGTGATCGAGGACCGGATAGGCGGTGTAAAGGTGCGCCTCCATCCCCGGTGCGACGCTGCGCAAGGTGGGCTGCGGCTGCTGGCGCAGTGCGTTGATTTCGGCCTGCTGGTCGGGGGTCGTGGGCATGGGATGGTCCGCCTTTGGTGATGAGTCGCGCCACTATAGGAAAAGCGGTGCTGTGACAAAACCATCAACCTTTGGGCTAACCTGTGCCGAAGGCGCCTATTATTCATTGACAAGAATTGGTTGCGCCGCGAATTTCTCAAGAAAACGGGGCAGATTTCCCAAAAGGAGCAATAGATGAACAAGTTTTTGGTATTGGGCGCGATGATCCTCGCGCTGGCAGCCTGTGATGAGCGGTCGACGAATGTCGGTGATCCGACAAACCCCGATCCAACGGATCCTCCGATCACAGGAGGCAGCGCGACGCGTGTCGGCGATCTGGATGCCGCTTCATTTGACGACGGCGGCACGCCAGAGCTGACAGTCCAGCTGACACTGGACGGCAATCAGGTGAACCAAGTCTACCAATACGTGGAAACACTGTCGAATGGATACGCTCTCTTCGAACGTCAAGAGGGCACCAACGGCCGCAGCTTCCTGGCACTTGCCGCGACATCCTCTGACGGCCGCATCACGGGTGTCGTTGCGCAGGACGGCGGGCAGTTCAATCGCTTCTTCGGCGGCGCGATGATCGAGCAAGCCAATTTCTCGGCACCGGCGGCGACCGCACCGGGCGCAGTCGATGCAGGCAACCAGCGCTATTCGGGCAGCTATGCGGGTCTCGTCAACTTCGGTCCCCCGGCCCATGGCGGCGTCCCCGGTCTGGACGGATCGACCGCCGGGACCCCGTCGATCGTCACGGGTGACGCCTTCGTCATCGCCGATTTCCGGTCCGGGGCGCTGAACGGCGGCATCTACAACCGCGTATTGGAGCTTGGCGGCGGCATCGATCTCATCGATGTGATTTTGGTGCCTGGCACGATCTTTGCCGATGGAACCTTCGCCGGCACTGTCGAAGATATCGAGCAAAACGGTTTCGGAAACTATTCCGGGGCCTTTGGTGGAGCGGGGGCGACATCAATGGGCGGGATCCTCAATCTTGGGGAAGGGTTCCTTGCAGGCACGGCGCTTGAAGTAAATGCTGACGGAAACGAGAAGGAATACGGGATTTTCGTGCTCGACCGTGACTGACGCGACCTTCAAGGACATGGTCAGGTATCTTGCAAGCCTAGCCGCCGTTGCCTGTTGGGCGACGGCGGCGCAAACACAAAACACGGTCGATATCCCGATTGCGCAAGCAACGCCGGTTGCCGCACGCGCCTTGATGGCGGGTGATGCGGCGCTGGCACTTCAGATCGCCGATGCCATCCTGCAAGCCCGGCCCGACGACCGCGGTGCCTTGATCATCGTGGCGGCCGCAGCACCACGGGTCGGGGACCCTGCACGCGGTTATGCCGCCGGTGCGCGCGCCTGGCGCCTGTCGCAAACGCCCGCGCAACGCTATGAGGCCGCGCGTCTGACCGCCCTTGCCGCCAACAATCAGGACCGGTTCACCACGGCATCGCTTTGGCTGCGGCTTGCCCTGATCTCGGCCCCGGACGAGACCGAACGCGCCCGCACCCTGCAGGATGCGCGGCTGGTCAACCAGCGCAACCCATGGTCGACGCAACTGTCCCTTGCGCTTGCCCCGTCGAACAACGTCAACGGCGGTGCCGAGGACGAGGTGTCCAGCGCGCCGGGCAATCCCGAAGGGATCTTGTCGGAAGACGCGCAGAACCTTGCAGGCTGGCGCGGCGGCATCGGGGTGACGACCGCCTACCGGATCCAGGCGTCCGAGGTCAGCCGCACGACCATCGGCGCGGGCCTGCAGATCGGGCGCGTCTGGATCACGGAAGAGACGGAGGTCCCGAACGAGGCTTTCGACACCAGCTCGGCCCGGGTCTTTCTGCGCCATGACCGCGCCCTTTGGGGCGGTGCCTTGGGGCTGGGGCTGACCTATGGCCGCTACAATTACCGCGATCTGGACCTGTCCGAAGCCACGACCGAGGGACGGTCTTATGACGTCGCGGGGATCTCGGCCGAGTATCGCCATGCTGTCAACGAGAGCACCTCGCTGCAACTCAGCCTCTCGCGCGATCTCATCACCTATGAAGAGACCAGTATCGGTGAAGTCGACAGGCGGCGTGCCGATGTCGCCCTGGGCCATGCGCTGGCCAGCGGCGATACGGTCACCGCCTCTTACAGCGTGACCGACAGCATTGGCGACAATGACAACTACACCTCGCTGGAACATGCCTTGCGGCTGGGCTACCGCTGGGCGGAACCTGTCGGGCCGGTGACGCTTGCGGTCGGGGCCGGTATCCGCTGGGTTGACTACCCGTCCTACCGGCTGCTTCTGCCGGTGATGGGCGGTCGCCAGGACGAGACGGTCTCGGCCAATCTCTCGATCGGGTTTCCCGAAGCGGAGTTCGCAGGCTTCATCCCGGGTCTGCGGATCGAGGCGCAAAAGACGGAAAGCAATGTCAGCCGTTTCGACAGCACAACACTGGGGGCCAGCCTGACGCTCCAGTCGTCGTTCTGATGTGATGCGGCCCACGTCCCGTAGCGGTTGCAGCCCAGTGGCGCATACGGCTAGGGTCAGCGGATAGGATGGGACCGCCAATGACCGAAACCACCCACGTTCTGGACTTCGACGGGATTGCGAAGGTCTTGCGGGACCCTGACTTCGACGTCGTTCGCTTCGGAGACGGGCATCACTACATTGGCCAGTATACAGGGATCGACGTTTCCGAGATTGTCTCCGCCTTTCGCGCAGTGCCCCTTTCCCTGCGCGGTGAGGACCATGCCGCCGCGCGCCAGCGCCTTGCCCGCATTGTTGCAGAGGCAGCACCACAGACCGGGGCATTCATCGAAGCCGAATTGCCCGCCCTCATCGATGCACTTTTGCAGCCCGGGCGGCACGATGTCCTTGCCGAATTCATCATCCCCTTGAGCGAGGGCTTCATGAAAGCAAACATCGGCGCCGCGCCTGCCATCGCACCGGACAGCATGATCCCGCGCGCGCTCAGCGCGACGATCGGAATTGCCAAGCGCAAGCGCCTGAATACCGAGATGGGCGCCTTGCGGCAGCATCTGGCACGAGCACTCCCGCATCTTGGTGCAGACGAGATTGCCGATCGCATGGTCCTTGCCATTCTCGGGACGGACGCCTTGCGCGGCACACTGGGGCAGAGCCTGCATGCCTATTTCGAAGGGGCCCCGAATTCTGCCGACCCGACAGCCCCGCCGCGCACCGGTGTGCCGCGCATCCCGCGCGAAGTGATCCGGGACCATGTGATCGACGGCAAGCTATGTCCGGCTGGTCATCAGGTGAAAGCGGAATTGAAGTCTTTCAACGACTCCGACAAGACCCACGAACGCATCCGCTTTTTCGGCTTTGGCGCGCATACCTGTATCGGGCGTCAAATGTCGCTGAAACTCTGGCGCCGACTGGTCGAGGTTCTTGACGCCCACGCGCCCGATGTGCGCATCCTTGCTTACAGTCTTCGCCGAGATGACGTTTTCGACATTCCCGAAGAATTTCAAATTGAGGTGAGATGATCCGATGGCAAACGCGAGATCTGTTGTAGTAGATGCGCTGGCAGCGGCCAGTGACGGCGCAATTGCCGAAGACGTGCTTGACGGGCTGCGGGCAGGTGGTGACATCGCCCTCGACACGCTGAATTTGACCAGCCTCAAGCGCTTCGAGATCATCATGCGCATCGAAGAAGTGTTCGCCATCGAGGTCGATGATGACGAGGTGATGGAGCAGGAGTCGATTGCCAGTCTGATCGCCATGGTCGAAGCAAAGCGCCAGAGCGCCTGAGATACCTTGCAGGCCTCAAGACTGATCAAAGACCTGACCCGCGCAGAAAATGGGGCGCGAAAGGTTTACATCCTGACCGGTCTGGCGGGTCATGTGCTTCACCTGCGCCCTCTCGGCAAGGCACTCCGGCACAAATGGCATATGCGCGGGATCCTCTATCCGGTCTTCGCGGGTGGCAAAATGGCCTGTCCGTCGCTTGAGCATCTGGCCGAACGGATGACCGCAGCGGTTGACGATGCCGAGCAGGAACCTGTGCTTATCGGCTATTCCGTGGGCGGCGTGATTGCCTTCGAGATCGCACGGAGACTGGCAGATCAGGGCAAGCGACCGACCGTGGTGATGATCGATACCCAACTGCGGCAGCTTGCGTCACAGTTGCCCGATCCGCTGCTTACGCGGATGGCCGCCCGCAGTGAACAATTCATCGCTGCACTTCCCCGTAAGTTGCGGCGGTTCGTTCGCCGCGAACTTGCCGGAGCCAAGAAGTTATTCTGGACTTGGCCGGCAGCAGGCTTGCGGCATCTGTGGAACCGTTTGCCGCAACGCTTCAGAAAGCGGTTCGCGCCAAAGCCGCCGACCCCTCACATACCGGGCGATCCACATGGCATCGAGGTTCCCCACTGGATCAGCCTCGATGATCCGCTGATGGAGTTCTATATCGCCCAGACGCTGGCAACCCGGCGATATGTGCCTTCTCCCGCACCGGTCCCCGTCGTGGTCGTGCGCGCACGCCCCTATCTGATGCCCGAGGCTGTCTACCGGATGGCAGGGTCTTACGGTGACCATGGCTGGCATCTTGTCACAGAGGTGTTGGGCGTGGTGGTCAGCCGCGGCTCGCATGGTTCGATCGTGGACAACGAAAACCTGCCGAGACTGGCCAAAGCCGTGGACAAGGCCCTGACAATCGCGTTCGACGATCTGAAAAGCAGGAGAGATGGTGCTGTGAGAGAGGATTGAACTCTCGACCTCACCCTTACCAAGGGTGTGCTCTGCCACTGAGCTACCACAGCACGTGCGCGGGGATTAGACGCAATCGCGGTTCGGTGCAAGCCCTCTCTGGACGGTTTTTGCCCATGTTGCTAAGACCGCCCCCATGAGCGACAAAGACGTCAAAGCAAAGCCCGCAAAGGCGCCCGAGACCCGTGAAGACAGGCTCAAGGCGGCGTTGAAGGCCAATATGGCAAAACGCAAGGCACAGGCCCGCGCCCGCAAGGGTGCGGCGGACAAGAAAGAGTAGGCAAGCATGGATTCCATCGTGGTCAAGGGCGGCGCGGCGCTGTCGGGGCAGATACCGATTGCGGGCGCCAAGAACGCGGCGCTTGCGCTGATGCCCGCAACGCTGCTGTCGGAAGAGCCGCTGACGCTGACCAACACGCCGCGCCTGTCGGATATCAAGACAATGACCGCCCTGTTGCGGTCGCTCGGGGTCGAGGTGACGGCCCTGCAGGACGGCAAGGTGCAGGTCCTGTCCTCGCATCATGCGACCAACACCCGTGCCGACTATGACATCGTGCGCAAGATGCGCGCCTCGAACCTTGTGCTGGGCCCACTTCTGGCGCGCCATCACCGCGCCGAGGTGTCGCTGCCCGGGGGCTGTGCCATCGGCGCGCGGCCGATGGATATCCATGTCACGGCGCTCGAGGCGATGGGGGCCGAGATCGAACTGCGTGACGGGTATCTGCACGCCATTGCCAAGGGCGGGTTGAAAGGGGCGGTGGTGCCGCTGCGCTTTGCCTCGGTCGGGGCGACAGAGAATGTGCTGATGGCGGCCACGCTGGCCAAGGGCACAACCGTGATCGAGAACGCCGCGCGCGAACCCGAGATCGTGGATCTGGCGACTTGCCTGAAGGCGATGGGCGCGCAGATCGCAGGCGAAGGCACGTCCCGCATCGAAATTCAGGGCGTGGACCGGCTGGGGGCTGCGACGCACCGCGTCGTGACCGACCGGATCGAGCTGGGCACCTATATGCTGGCCCCTGTCTTCGCCGGTGGCGAGGTCGAGTGTCTCGGCGGGCGGCTGGACCTTGTCGCCTCTTTCGCGGAAAAACTGGACGAGGCCGGTGTGTCCGTGACCGAAACAGCGGCAGGCCTGAAGGTCGCCCGCAAGAACGGGCGCCCCCATGCGGTCAATGTCGTGACCGAGGTCTTCCCCGGCTTTCCGACCGATCTGCAGGCGCAGATGATGGCGATGCTCTGCACCGCAGAGGGCACATCGGTGCTGGAGGAACGCATCTTCGAGAACCGTTTCATGCATGCCCCCGAACTGATCCGGATGGGCGCGAATATCGAGGTGCATGGCGGTGTCGCGACGGTGCACGGGGTGGACCGCCTGAAGGGCGCGCCGGTGATGGCGACCGACCTGCGGGCCTCGGTCTCGCTGATCCTTGCGGGGCTGGCGGCGGAAGGTGAAACGGTGGTCAGCCGCATCTACCACCTCGACCGCGGGTATGAGCATATCGAGCAAAAGCTGGGTGCGGTCGGCGCGCGGATCGCGCGGGTGTCGGCATGACCGAAGACGCCACCTTCGAGGACGGGCGCGAGACGCCGCTGCGGCTGAAGGCGCTGGATACCGAGGACTTGCAGGTCCTGTCCTCGCTGGTGCAGGACGCGGTCTTTCCTTCCGCTGAAATGCGCTGGGACCGCAAAGCGCGACGCTTTGCCATTCTGCTGAACCGCTTCCGTTGGGAAGATGTCGCGCGCGCTCAAAAGCGGGGTCGCGCGGTGGAACGTGTGCAGGCCGTGCTGGCGGTCGAGGATGT
>NZ_DAIPIW010000031.1:0-29147 GCF_036770585.1 Yoonia sp.
GATGCGACGCTCTATGTCCTGCTGGGTGCGCGCGCCGAAGCCGGAGAAGAGATCATTCCCGTCCCGCAGTCCGAGGAAGAGGAAGTGATCAAGAAACAGATCCACAAGCGCATGAAGGAAACCCCCGGCTGGTTCACCAAGACCAAAGAGGCGATCATGGGCGTGTCCGAGGAAACGACGACTGGCGTGCACCGCCTTTACGACCTGCACAAGAAGGGCCAGCTGCCTTTCCCCGCGATCAACGTGAATGACAGTGTGACCAAGTCGAAGTTCGACAACAAATACGGCTGCAAGGAATCGCTGGTCGACGGTATCCGCCGCGCCACGGACACGATGATGGCCGGCAAGGTCGCCGTGGTCTGCGGTTATGGCGATGTGGGCAAAGGCTCTGCTGCGTCCCTGCGTGGGGCGGGTGCCCGCGTGAAGGTGACCGAGGTTGACCCGATCTGTGCGCTTCAGGCCGCGATGGACGGGTTCGAGGTGACGCTGCTCGAAGATGAACTGGCGACCGCCGACATCTTCATCACCACCACCGGCAACAAGGACGTGATCCGGATCGAGCACATGCGCGCGATGAAGGACATGGCGATCGTCGGCAACATCGGCCATTTCGACAACGAGATCCAGGTCGCCGCCCTGCGCAACCACAAGTGGACCAACATCAAGGAACAGGTGGACATGATCGAGATGCCCTCGGGCAACCGTCTGATCCTGCTTTCCGAGGGGCGTTTGCTGAACCTCGGCAATGCCACGGGCCACCCGTCTTTCGTGATGTCGGCCTCTTTCACCAATCAGGTTCTGGCTCAGATGGAGCTGTGGAACAACGGCGCGAATTACGCGGTCGGCGTGCACATCCTGCCCAAGCGTCTGGATGAAAAGGTGGCCCGCCTGCATCTGAAGCGGATCGGCGTCAAGCTGACGGAATTGAAGAAGGAACAGGCCGACTACATCGGCGTGACCGTCGAAGGCCCCTTCAAGCCCGAGCATTACCGGTACTGATCCGCGATGCGGCATGGCCGACGCCAGCAGATGGCCGAAAGCGATGCCGCGCGCGCAGATCGCAAGAAGACACGCAGCCTCGCCCGGATCAGCGGCTTGGCTGCGTTTTCGTTTGCGGCGATGTTGGTCTATGGCGGGGCACTGCTGCTGACGCATCCGCAGACGCCCCTGCCGCCTGCGTGGAACCCGGTTCAGCCGCTTTTGGTGGCCGATCCTGTCACGCCCATCACGGGATGGAAGCTGTCGCGCACCGCCAGTGACGCGGGACTTTGCACCGCAGCGCTTGCGACAGCGGCAGAGGCAACCCGGATGCCCCCCTTGGAAGAAACCGAGGCATGTTTCATTCCGGACCGGGTGTCTTTATCCAATGTCGGCGCAGCAAGCCTTGCGCCTGTCGAGACAAGCTGCGCCACCGCCCTGCATATGGCGATGTGGGAAAGGCACACGGTCCAGCCAGCGGCGGAAGCCCTTCTTGGCCAGCCCGTCAGAGCGATCCAGCATATCGGCAGCTACAATTGCAGGCTTATGCGGACGACAGGCGGCACGTCATCGCGGTTCAGCACCCATGCAACCGCCAGTGCGATGGATGTCTCCGGTTTCGGCTTGGCGGATGGGTCGCGGATCAGCCTGCTTGCCGACTGGGAAGGGGACGGCCCCAAGGCTGCCTTCCTGCGCCGTGTCCGTGACGGGGCCTGCGACTGGTTCGGGTTGACGCTGTCACCCGACTACAACCGGCTGCACGCCGACCATTTTCATTTGCAGGTGCCCGGATGGGGAGGATGCAGATAGGCATATCGCGGGGCTGTTCGGCCCCGCGACAGTCTTTGGCTGATCAGAAGTTGAAGCCGACCCGCACCTTCAGCGTGGTCACGCCGACTTGCAGGGCATCATCCTCGAACTCGTGCTGCAACAGCTCTGCACCGACGTGGTAATTGCCGCCGACGGGCAGATCGTAGCCGACGCCGTAAAGGTAGCCCTGCCCCTCATCCAGCTGGTTCGACGTCGCAAGGACGAACCCGCCGACCCCGTAAAGCAATCCGCCACCGACCTTGGCACCTGCCCGTGCTTTCAGACGGGTCGCATAGTCGACGGTCGCGCCTGCATCGGGCACTTCGTAGTCGTTCTTGTCAAAGTCGATCTCGCCACCATAGACGATCCCGCCCATGTCGATGTTATAGCCGAGATAGACCCCGACCGAGCTGCCATCGCCCGCAAGCGCGCCGTCGTTGACGTCGATATCGGCAATCCCTGCGGCGATACCGCCATAAGCGCCGGTCATGTCCTGTGCCAGCGTCGCGGTCGGTGCAAGCGTGATCGCCGCGGCGACCAGAATCTTGTTCAGTGTCATTGTGTCTTCCTGTTTTCCAAAGGGTTTCTTTCGACAAACACAGTCACGGGACCCGTCGGGAAAAGTTTCCGCGATCACCGATCTGTGAAGTCGCGCAAGGAAACCCCCGGCACGCGGCCAAAGGGTCTTGTGGCGTTTCCCGCCCTGCTTGGGTGAATTTATCTGGACCGATGGGCATCGATCACTTTAACGTTCCCGCGGCGTGGTCATGGAAGCCACGGCATGATGAAAAATTTTGAAAGCTGGGAGATATTGATGGGCAAGCGCGACGAACTGATTGCGAGATATGCGGATGATCTGAAGAACAAATGCGGGATGACGCCCGATATGGACCTGCTGACCAAGGTCACCATCGGCTGCGGCCCTGCCATCTACAACGCGGATGCATCCACCGTCGCCGGCACCCAAGACAGCGAGATCGAGACCGTCAAGACCAACTTCCTGATCAAGAAGCTTGGACTGAAGGATGGGCCTGAACTCGACACGGCAATCAGCTCTGTGCTGGACACCTACGGCAAGTCCGAGCGCAACAAGTATCGCGCGGTGGTCTACTACATGCTGACCAAGCACTTCGGCAAGGAAGCCGTCTACGGTTAGGCCGGACTGGTTGACATGACTTGCGCCCGCCCTTTGGCGGGCGTTTTCGTTCAGGCCTAAGGCGCGGTTTCACCCAATGCGCAGATCAGCGCCCATTCGGCATCGGTCACAGGCTGCACCGACAGGCGCGAGTTCTTGACCAGCACCATCTCGGACAGGCGCGGGTCGGCTTTGATCATGTCCAGGCTGACGGGCTTTGTCAGGGGCCGCACCGCGCGGATATCGACACAGTCCCACCGCGGATCATCGGTGGTGCTGTCGGGATGCGCCTCGGCGCAGACTTCGACGATCCCCACGATCTCGAGCCCGGTTCTTGAATGATAGAAGAACCCCCGATCCCCCAGCGTCATCGCGCGCATGTTGTTGCGGGCCTGATAGTTGCGGACACCGTTCCATTCCTCGCCCGCATCGCCCTTGGCGACCTGCGCGTCCCAACCCCAGACGTCGGGTTCGGATTTGAACAGCCAATAGGCCATCAGCCGATGACCTTCTTCCACGGACGCAGCGTGACCACTTCGAAGAGGCCCGCCTGTGCGTAGGGATCGTTCTCGGCCCATTCCTGCGCGGCGGTCATATCCGCCACATCGAGAATGATCAGCGAGCCGCACATCTGGCCTGCGTCATCCAGAACGGGGCCCGCCATCTCGACCACGCCGGTTTCGGCGATATAGGCCAGATGGGCCTCGCGGTTGTCCATGCGGATTTGCAGGGCGCCGGGCTTGTCTTGGGTCATCAGGGCAAAGCGCATCTATTCTTCCTTCAATGGGCGTGACAGCAGCGTGGCAAGCGCCTCTGTCACATCTGTTTTTCCATCCGCCAGATCGGCGACGACGGTCGCAATGGGCATATCAATTCCACGATCTTGTGCAAGTTTCCGCACCGCGCGCGCGGTCGCAGCGCCTTCGACGGTGGATGTGGGGTCGAACGCCTTGCCTTCGCCCAGCGCAACGCCGAAGCGGTAGTTCCGCGATTGCGGCGAGGTGCAGGTCAGCACCAGATCGCCGAAGCCCGACAGCCCCGCCAGCGTATCCGCCTGTCCGCCCAGCGCCATGGCCAGCCGCTGCATTTCGGGGAATCCGCGCGTGATCAGCGCGGCGCGCGCGCTTTCTCCAAGTTGCGCACCGATGGCCACGCCTGCGGCAATCGCCATGACATTCTTGAGCGCCCCGCCAAGTTCCGCCCCGACCGTATCCGTTGTCCTGTAAAGCCGCAGCGTTGCGGTAGAGAGCGCCCTTTGCAGGACCGCTCCGGTCGCGTCGTCACCGCAGGCCAGCGTCAGCGCCGTCGGCAACCCGCGCGCGATATCGGCGGCAAAGCTGGGGCCGGTCAGGATCGCGGCGATGGCGCTAGGCACCAGATCGCGGATCGTCCTGGCAGGGCCGGTCATGCGGGTCAGGTCGATCCCCTTGCAGCAAGCAACAAGGGACTTGCCGCCCAGGTGTTGCGCGTTCGCGGTCAGGAAGTCCGGCAGGGTCTGGGCAGGGATCGACAACAGGATCGTGTCACAGGCAAAGAGCGCCGCAAGATCGGCCGAGGCAGTGACGCCTTCGGGAAGGGTCACACCGGGCAAACGGTCGTTCGCCCGTTTCGCGTTCATCCGATCGACCGCCCTTGCGTCGCGCGCCCAAAGAAGAACGTCATTCCCGTCCAGCGCAAGGGCAACCGCCAAAGCGGTCCCGAAAGCCCCCCCACCTGCAATCCCGATCCTCATGCCTTCGCTCCCTTCTTGCCGGACCCGAGCATCGGGGCCGCCGTCTTGTCCAGTGGCCAGCGCGGGCGGGCGACAAGCGTCATGTCGTCCGCCTCGCCCGCCTGCATCCGCACTTGTCCGGCATAGGCGATCATCGCGGCATTGTCGGTGCATAGCTTCAGTGGCGGGGCGACGAAGGCAACACCCTTCTTCTGGCAAAGCTCTATCAGACCGGCGCGGATCGTGGCATTGGCGGCAACGCCCCCCGCGATGGCAAAGCCGGGGGTCTCGGGGTTCATCGCCAGATAAATCGCGAGAGCGCGGCTGGTCTTTTCGACCAGAACATCGGCGACTGCCGCCTGAAAGCCAGCCGCAAGATCGGTTTGGTCGGCGCGGGTCAAACCGCCATGTTCGGCCACCACCGCATCGCGGGCGCGCAGGATCGCGGTCTTCAGGCCAGAGAATGACATGTCGCAGCCGTCCTGATTCAACAGCGGACGCGGAAAGTCGAAACGGCGCGGATCACCGGACTTTGCGCTTTCTTCCACCGCAGGGCCGCCGGGCTGGGGCAAGCCAAGCAGGCGCGCGGTCTTGTCGAAGGCCTCGCCCGGGGCATCGTCGATGGTGCCGCCGATGCGGGTGAAACTGTCGTGGGCTTCGACGATCAGGAACTGGCAATGCCCGCCCGAGACCAGCAGCATCAGATAGGGAAAGGCGATGTCATCCGTCAGGCGCGGCGTCAGCGCATGACCTGCCAGGTGGTTCACGCCGATCAGCGGCAGGCCGGTCGCTGCCGCCAGCCCCTTGGCGGTCATCACACCCGACAGCACGCCGCCGATAAGGCCCGGTCCGGCCGTCACCGCGATCCCGTCGAGATCGGTCAGGGCAAGTCCCGCGCTGGCCAGCGCCTCTTCGATGCAATGATCCAGCTTCTCGGCATGGGCGCGCGCCGCGATCTCGGGGACCACCCCGCCGAAATCCGCGTGCAGCGACGTTTGCCCGTAGACGACAGATGCCAGAACATCGCGCCCGCGCAGGATGGCCGCAGCGGTATCGTCGCAGCTGCTTTCGATGCCGAGGATGGTCAGGGGGTCACTCATCGCGGGTCCGGTTGCACCTTTCTGTGCCGCAGGTAACATCGTGCGAAGCTTCGAACAATGGTGCCCCGATGATCCCCACCCTCTTGCTGACCCGGCCCGAAGGACGAAACGATCCTTTCGCGGGAATGGTGCGGGCACAGTGGCACGGGCCGCTAGATGTCCTTGCCTCGCCCCTGCTCGAGATTTCCTTTGTCGCCGCGACGCCGCCCAAGGCGGATGCCTTGATCTTTACCTCGGTCAACGGGGTCGCGGCGGCAGGGCATCTCGGCCTGACTGGCCATCCGGCATGGTGCGTCGGGGATCGCACCGCCGAGGTGGCGCGGGACGCGGGATTCGCTGCCGAAACCGCCCAGGGCGACGCCAAGGCCCTTGTCGCGCATATTATCGCAGCCCAGCCGACAGGCAGGCTTGCCCATATTCGCGGCATCCACGCGCGGGGCGATGTCGCAAGGACCTTGAACGCGGCGGGTCTGATCTGCGAGGACGTCGTGGCCTATGACCAGCTTGTAGGTGAACTCACGCCCGAGGCCAAAGCGGTGCTGGCAGGACAAGCGCCTGTTGTCGCACCCCTTTTTTCGCCGCGCACCGCAACCATATTGACCAGGCAGGGGCCGTTCGAGGCACCCCTGCATATCGCCGTGATGAGTGATGCGGTCCGCGACGCGATAGAACCGCTCGCCGTGGCCGAACTGGTTGTCGCCGAAAGCCCCGATGCCGCAAGCATGGCCAAGGCTGTTCTCGGGGTGTTGTCAGGTCTCGGGCGGCCTGCTTGAGGGTGACACGACAGCGGGTTAGGCTAGACTGTCAGACGCGATCTTCGTCTTGCGGGGCTGAAAGGGTGAAAACGTGGTAAAACAGCCAGCGAAAAGCCGTAAAGCGGTAAGTGACGGGGCGGACCCGACGCATGGGGTCGCTGATGCGGTCGAATCGGCAAGCACCGAAAACGCGCTTTTCGACGCGATCCCGCCCGAGGTGCGCCCGACATCGGACTTGCCCGCGCCCGACCGCGTAGCACCCGCGATGACGCCGACAGAAGCTGTCGAAACTCCGGACAAGCCGGCCGTTGCGCCCGACCCCGCACCAAGACCCTCTGCGCCCCCTGCACCGAAGGTTGCCTCTGGTGGCGGCTTTCTGCCTTTGACCCTGGGTGGCCTGCTTGCGGGAGTGATCGGCTATGGTGTCGCAACGCTGACGACCCCGGCAAGCGATAACGGCTTGTCTGTCCAGCTTGCCCAGCAGTCGGCAGCGATTGCCGCGCTGGAAGAGCGTATTGACGCCGCACCGCAGGTCGATGTCAGCGGGATCGAGACAGCAGTCGCCGAACGGATCGAGACGGTTCTGTCCGAGGTGGCCGCCCTGACCGCAAGGATCGACGCTCTGGAAGCGCGGCCCGAGGTCGTAGTCGCGCCCGACCCCGAAGCAGGGGCTGCCGTGACCGCAGAAATGGACGCCTTGCGCAGGCAATTGGCCGAGATGGCCGCCGCGGCGCAGGCCGAGCTTGAAGACGCCCGCGCCGCCGCCGCCGCGATCGAGCAAAGCGCCACCGCAGCCGCCCGCAACGCGGCCTCTCGTGCCGCACTGGCCCGTGTCCAGACGGCGCTGGACAGCGGCGCACCGATCGGGGCGGCCCTGGGTGATCTCGAAGCCACCACTGGCGAAGCCGCGCCCGACGCGCTTTTGGCTGTTGTGGATGGTGTGCCGACGCTGCCTGTCTTGCAGGACCGCTTTCCCGATGCCGCGCGCGCCGCGCTTGCCACGGCCCGCAGCGAAGGGGTCGCGGGGGAAGAAACATCCGGGATCGGCGCCTTCCTGCGCAACCAGTTCGACGTCCGCTCGACAGCCCCGCGCGAAGGTGACAGTGCCGATGCCGTCCTGTCCCGCGCCGAGGCCGCGCTGCGCGGCGGTCGTCTGTCCGATGCCCTTGCCGAGCTTGCCGCCCTGCCCGAGGTCGCGCGCGCCGAGATGTCGGGCTGGCTGACACAGGCCGAGGCGCGGGCGGATGCAGTCGCCGCCGTCGATATCCTCTCATCCTCTCTTTCTGACAACTGAAGGCGCACGTCATGCTCTGGTCTTTGATGAAAATCGTTGCATTTGTCGCCGCAGTCACCGCGCTGACCTACGGCGGAACGCAGTTGATGGAGGTCGACGGCGGAATGACCGTGGATGTGGCGGGACAAGAGTTCACGCTCAGCCCGCTCGAGATGGTCTTCGGGTTCGGCGCATTGGTTCTGCTGGTCTGGCTGGGGCTGAAACTGCTTGCCTTGCTTGTGGCGTCGTTCAAGTTTCTCAATGGCGACGAGACCGCGATCTCGCGGTATTTCGACCGCAACCGTGAACGCAAGGGGTATGAGGCGCTGAGCGAAGGCATGATGGCGCTTGCTTCGGGCGAGGGGCATCTGGCGATGGCCAAGGCCGCCCGCGCCGAAAAGTATCTGCAACAGCCGCAACTGACGAACCTTCTGACCGCGCAGGCCGCCGAAATGACCGGCGACCGCGAAAAGGCGGAAGAGACCTACAAGCGGCTGCTGTCCGATCCCAAGACCCGCTTTGTCGGGGTGCGCGGGATCCTGAAGCAGAAACTGTCCGAGGGAAAAACCGACCTTGCGATGGAGCTGGCGAAAAAGGCTTTCGCGCTCAAGCCCAAGCACGAAGAGACGCAGGATGTCCTGCTGCGATTGCAGGCGGAAAAGGCCGATTGGACAGGGGCGCGCAAGACGCTGGGTGCCAAGCTGAAGTCGGGGAGCCTGCCGCGCGACGTGCACAAGCGCCGCGACGCCGTGCTGGCCCTGTCCGAGGCGCGCGATGTGCTGGACGACGGCAAGACCATCGAAGCGCGCGAGGCCGCCATTCAGGCCAACCGCCTTTCGCCCGATCTGATTCCCGCCGCGATCATGGCGGCCCAAGGCTATATCGCCCAAGGCAACGCCCGCTATGCGACCCGTGTCCTGACAAAGGCATGGACGGCGCAACCGCATCCTGACCTTGCGGGTGCCTTTGCGGAAATCGCACCCGATGAAACCGCAGCCGAGCGGGTCAAGCGGTTTGCCGCGCTGACCAAGTCCACGCCGGACCATCCCGAAACCCGGATGCTGACGGCGGAACTCTATATCGCGGCCGAAGATTTCCCCGCCGCCCGCCGTGCGCTGGGTGATCTGGCCGACAAGGCACCGACCGCGCGCATCCTGACGCTTATGGCCGCGATCGAGCGCGGCGAGGGGGCGGACGATTCCGTTGTGCGCGGCTGGCTGACCAAGGCCCTGACCGCGCCGCGCGGCCCGCAATGGATCTGTGACAATTGCCAGCACATCCACGCAAGCTGGGGCCCGACCTGCAACAACTGCGGCGCTTTCGACACGTTGTCCTGGCGCGCACCGCCGGAAAACGACGTGGCCATGCCTATGGGAACGGAAATGTTGCCCCTGATCGTCGGAAAGGGCCAGACCACGGCGGTGATCCCCGCAGAGATCGTCGATCTCGACGCCGCCGCAAGCCCCGAGGATGTCACCGCGCAAGAAGAGCCGAAATAGCCCTTTTCCACCGCAAACCCCGGTGCTATGAGGGCGCCGGTTGGCCGCTGTAGCTCAGCTGGTAGAGCACGTCATTCGTAATGATGGGGTCGGGGGTTCGAGTCCCTTCAGCGGCACCACACACCCCCGACAGATCAGACGAACCGGTTGACGTAATTCTCCAGCGCTTCCTGACGGCCCGAGCGTGGCTGGGGCGCGATACCTTCTGACAGCACGCGCGCCGCGATGCTGTCCAGATCGCTGGTCAGCATGGCCTGCGCCTGCGGTGTCTGCCAGCCTGCGTAGCGGTCCGACAGGGCCTGCTCCAACCCGCCGTCTGTCATCATCGCCGCCGCCGCCTTGAAGCCTCGCGCGCAGACATCCATCGCGCCCGCGTGCCCGTCGATCAGGTCTTGGGCGTCGATCGACTGCCGCCGCAGCTTGGCGTCGAAGTTGGTGCCGCCCAGGCCCAGCCCTCCGGCCTTGAGAACATGGTAATATGTCAGCGCCACCTCGGGCACGTTGTTGGGAAACTGGTCGGTGTCCCAGCCGGACTGATAGTCGTTGCGGTTCATGTCGATGGACCCCAGCATCCCTTCGGCGGCCGCGACGGCGATTTCATGCTCGAAGGAATGGCCTGCAAGGATCGCGTGACCCTGTTCGAGGTTCAGCTTCACCTCTTTCTCAAGCCCATATTTGCGCAGGAACCCGATGCAGGTCGCCGCGTCGTAGTCATACTGATGCTTCGAGGGCTCTTGCGGCTTGGGTTCCACCAGAATCTGGCCCTTGAAGCCGATCTTGTGCTTGTAATCGACGACCATCGACAAAAAGCGGCCCATGTGGTCCAACTCCTGCCCCATGTCGGTGTTGAGCAGGGTTTCATACCCTTCGCGCCCACCCCAGAGCACATAATTGTCGCCGCCGAGTTTCAGGGTCGCATCCATGCAGGATTTCACCGTGGCTGCGGCAAAGGCGAAGACATCGGGATCAGGGTTGGTCGCGGCCCCCGCCATCCAGCGCCGGTCGCTGAACATATTGGCCGTGCCCCACAACAGGCGGGTTTTCGAGCCTTCCATCTTTTCGCCGATGTAGTCGGTGATCTCGTTCAGGGTCGACAGGTTGTCGGCGAAACTGCCCTGCTCGGGGCGCAGGTCGGCGTCGTGCCAGCAGAAAAAGGGGACGTTCAGCAGGTCGAACATCTCGAAGGCCACATCGGCCTTCAGCTTGGCACGTCCCATGTCGTCCTGCGGATGCCAGGGGCGGATGAACGTCTGGCCACCGAAGGGGTCGCCGCCCTCCCAGGCGAAGGAATGCCAGTAGGCGACGGCGAACCGAAGGTGATCCTCCATCCGCTTGCCCATGACGACTTCGTCGGGGTTGTAGTGCTGGAATGTCGCCGGAGCGACGCCGTCAAAGAAACCAGTTGCCATCACGCATCCACCTTTTCGTTGGGGTTCTTGCCAAGGATGATCATCGACAGAAGGTCGTCATCGGTCACATCCGCAATGTTCACCGTTCCGACAAGCTGGCCGTTCTTCATCACGCTTGCGCGGTCGCAAAGTTCCATCACTGAATGCACATCGTGGTCGATCAGGAAGATCCCGATGCCCTGCGCCTTGAGTTGCTGGATCAGGTCCGCGACCATCTGCGTTTCATGCGGGCCAAGGGCGGCAGTCGGTTCGTCCATGATCAGGATCTTGGCGTTGAAATAGACCGCCCGCGCAATCGCCACCGATTGACGCTGACCGCCCGACAGGGCCGAGACAGGCTCGTTGAACTTCTGGAAGTTCGGGTTGAGCCGGCCCATGATCTTGCGGCACTCGGCCTCCATCGCGGCGTCATCGACCAGACCGAAGCGGGTCAGCAACTCGCGCCCCAGAAACAGGTTCGATGCGGCATCAAGGTTGTCGGCCAGCGCAAGCGTCTGGTAGATCGTCTCGATGTTGTTCGCCCGCGCATCGCGGGGCGAATTGATTTCGACCTTTTCGCCATTGACGAAAATCTCGCCCGCGTCCTTCTGATAGGCACCTGACAGCACCTTGATCAGCGTCGATTTGCCCGCCCCGTTGTGACCCAGCAGGCCGACGACCTCGCCGGGGTAAAGATCGACCGAGACATTATCGACGGCCTTGATGCCACCGAACGAGACCGAGATATTCTGCATCTCGACCAAGGGGGTTTGCTTTTGATCGGCCATTATTTTGCCCCCACGCGCTTGCGATAGACGATGTCGATGAAGACGGCCAGAACCAGCACGGTGCCCACGACGATGTTCTGAAAGGGCGCATCCACGCCGACCATGGCCATTCCCGATTGCAGGCTTTGCATGATCAGCGCCCCGATGATCGCGCCATAGATCGTGCCGAAGCCACCAGCCAAAGCCGTTCCGCCGATGACCGCCGCCGCGATCACGCGCAACTCGTCCAGCGTGCCGATGTCATTGGCGTGGTTCGTCAGGCGGGCCGAGGCGACCACGGCAGACAGCGCACAGAGGAACCCCATCAGCGCGAAAATCTTGACCGTCAGCAACCGCGTATTGATGCCCGACAATTGCGCCGCATCGGGATTGCCGCCGGTGGCGAAGATGTAGCGGCCAAAGCGGGTGCGTTTCGCCACGACCGTCAGCACCACCGCGACAAGGATCAGGATCAGCACCGAGATCGGCAGCCCGTATCCGACCTCCAGTCCTTCGGGCATGACCTCGCCGCGGTCCTCGAACATGCGGGCAAGGCGGCGTTCGGGGATCAGATAGGCGTTCAGGACCGCGATGAAGGCGACGATGGCACCGATGATGATCGCATAAAGCGTCAGTTCGGCCCACATCGGCTTGACCGGAAAGTCATGCGCCATTTTCGCGCGGCGCCCGTTCCACATCGCCCAGACCGCGCCGACCGAGGCGACAGCCGCGAAAACCCAGCTCCATGTTGTGCCGAGTGTGCCGTTGGTGCCGCCAAAGATCAGGAACGTCTGGTCCAGTGGCCCGATGGTCTGGCCGTTGGTCAGATACCAGGCGACGTTGCGCCAGACCAGAAAACCGCCAAGTGTGACGATGAAAGCAGGAATCGTCAGATAGCCGATCATCCAGCCCTGAAAGGCCCCGATCAGCGTTCCGACGAACAGACCCGCGATGATGGCGAGAATCCAGATCGCCGGATGCCCAAGGCCCAGACCAAAGGTATGCGGCAGGATCTGGGTCTGCATCATCGCCATGACCGCGGATGTGCTGGCCAGCACGGCCCCGACGCTCAGGTCGATGTGGCGGTTCACGATCACGAAGACCATCCCGCAAGCCATGATGGCGACCGAGACTGTCTGGATCGTCAGGTTGAAAATGTTGCGGGGCGTCAGGAACAGGCTGTCCGTGAACCAGTTGAACCCGATGCAAAGCAGAAAAAGGGCCCCGATCATACCGATAAGGCGCATATCCAGTTCCAGTTTCTGGAACAGGCTTCCGTTGTCCTTCTTGGGGATCGGCGCTGAAGTTGCGTCTGTCATGTCAGACCTTCTTGGCTAGCGCGATAAAGGTGCGGCCCCGGCGCGTCACACACCGGGGCCGATCTTGTCCTTAGTTGCAGGGGGCCGGACCGTCGGTCACACCCTGGCAGAGAGCTTCCTGCGTGATCCAGCCGGCATCCACAACAACCGAGAGGTTGTCGGCGGTGATCGGCACAGGGTTCAGGAAGCGGGCGGTCATCGTGGTGCCACCGGGCGATGTCCACTCGATGCTGTCGCTGACCTCTTCGCCACTGGCCAGTGCCACGGCGATTTCGCCAGCGGCGGCGCCAAGATCACGGGCGTCCTTCCAGACAGAAACCGTCTGCGTGCCAAGCGCCACACGGTTCAGCGCGGCATGGTCACCGTCCTGACCCGATACAGGGATCCCCTGCATGCCTTGCGCGGTCAGCGCGGCCACGACACCACCGGCGGTGCCGTCATTGGATGCGATCACAGCGTCAACTGCGTTGTTGTTGGCGGTCAGGATCTGTTCCATGTTGCGCTGGGCGTTCGCGGGCAACCAGCCATCGGTGTAGGCCTCGCCCACGATGGTGATCGCGCCCGAAGCGACGGCCTCTTCGATGATCTCTTGCTGGCCGCCGCGCAGGAAGTCCGCGTTCGGGTCAGTGGGCGAGCCCTTGATCATGACGTAGTTGCCTTCGGGCTGGGCGGCAAAGACCGCACGGGCCTGCATCCGGCCAACCTCGACGTTGTCGAACGTCAGGTAGAAGGCGCGGTTGTCTTCGATCAGGCGGTCATAGGCGACCACGGGGATGCCTTCGTCAGCGGCGGCCTGAACGGCGGGACCGATCGCCTGCGCGTCCTGCGCCAGAATGATCAGGGCATCGACGCCCTGCGCGATCAGGCTTTCGATGTCCGACAGCTGCTTGGACGACGAGGACTGCGCGTCGGTCGAGACATAGGTTGCCCCTGCGGCTTCAAGTGCTGCGACGATGGCGGCTTCATCCGTTTTCCAGCGCTCTTCCTGGAAGTTCGACCAGCTGACGCCCACGGTCATCCCGTGACCGTCGGCAAATGCAACAGATCCCATCAGAACGGCTGTCGCAGACAGACCAAAAATGTATTTCATGATTTCCTCCCTAAGTGGCTCTTACTACCGATTCGTTCTGAGCCTCCAATTTTGGTATCATATTTTTTTTAGTTGTCGAAAAAAATATGATATAGCGATGATGTGGCGTTGTAAGGGGCTGCTATGAAAGAAGAATCAGGCGCAGCAATCGGACGCCCTGTCGGAGAGGCCGCTGGTCTGGACGCCCGCGCGGCGACCCGCCTGCGGGTCCTGAACTGTGTGCGCCAGTCCGGCGAGGCATCGCGGACCGATATCGCCGCTGCCCTGAAGCTTAGCCCTGCGACCGTGACCTTCGTGACCTCGGGCCTGATGGCGGGCGGGCTGATCGAAGAGGTGACAGGGTCGGACCTGCCCGAGGCGGCCAAACGCGGACGCCCGCGCGTCGCGTTGCGCCTCAGCAAGGGGCGCTATCACATTGCGGGCATCAAGGTCGGCCGGACCCAGATGTCGATCCTCGTGCTCGATTTCGACGGACAAGAGGTTGCGCATCGGACCCTGCCACTGGCGCAGGCCTGCATGACACCGGATGCACTGGTCGCCGCGATCCTCGACGGGGTGGGCGCTGTCTGTGAGGATCTCGATGGCGGGGTCGATGCGCTTGCCGGTATTTCGGTGGGATTGCCCGGTCTGGTCGACGCGCCGGGCCGTTTCGTGCATTGGTCGTCGTCGCTGACCCGGCGCAATGTCGAATTGGGTGCCATGCTGGAACAGCATCTGCCTTGTGCGGCCTTCGTGGAAAACGACGCGAACCTCGTCGCCAAGGCCGAACAGCTTTTCGGCGAGGCGCGCGGGCTGAACAACTTTCTGGTCGTGACCGTCGAATACGGTGTCGGCCTTGGCATCGTTCTCGACGGGCGGCTTTATCGCGGTGAGCGTGGCTGCGGGGCCGAATTCGGGCACACCAAGGTCGCCTTGAATGGCGCAAGTTGCCAATGCGGCCAGCATGGCTGTCTCGAGGCCTATGTCGGCAGCTATGCCCTGCTGCGCCGCGCCAGCGTGGCGATGGGCAACTGCGAGATCGCAACCGTCCGGGACTTGGTGCAGATCGCGTCGTCCGGCAACGCGGCGGCCCAGCGCGTGCTTGACGAGGCAGGGCAGATGTTCGCGCTGGGGCTGTCGAACCTGATCAACCTCTTCGATCCCGAAAGGATTATCCTGTCGGGCGCCGAACACAGGATCGCGCATCTGCATTCCGAAAAGGTGCTGGCGCAGGTGCGCGGGAACGTCGTGCGTGTGGATGCGCCCCTGCCTGACATCCGCGTGCATAACTGGGATGATCTCAAATGGGCGCGCGGGGCGGCGGCGATGGGGATCGAACATGTCTCTGCTCTCAAGGTCAGAAGGCTGGGGAAATGATCCGTCATCTCGCCGGGTTTGGTGCCGCCCTTCTGCCGGTCGCGGCCTTGGCGGAAACCGTCTTGCCAAGCTTCGCGCCTGTCGCGGTGGCCGACCACGTCTATGACGGCGGGTGGGAGCATTTCGTGGGTGGCGGTGTCGCGGTCTTCGACTGCAACGGCGACACCCTGCCCGAGGTCTTCGCCGCCGGTGGTTCCAACCCATCGGCGCTTTTCATCAATACGACCCAAGACAGCCTGTCATTCGACCGCGCGACGCCAAAGACACTTGCCCTGACAGGGGTGACCGGGGCCTATCCGCTGGATATCGACGGCGACGGCCTGACGGACCTCGCGGTCTTGCGGGTCGGGCCGGACTTGCTGTTGCGGGGAACGGGCGATTGCCAGTTTACGCCCTTCACCGACTTGGGCTTCGAGTCAGGCGACCATTGGACCACCGCCTTCTCTGCAACATGGGAAGCGGGGCAGCGCCTGCCGACCCTCGCTTTCGGGACCTATGTCGATCGCAGCAATCCCGACGGCCCGTTCGAGGCTTGTGACGCAAACCTGCTCTACCGTCCCGATGGGGACAGTTACGCGGCGCCTGTCCGGCTGGAACCTGGGTTCTGCGCCCTGTCGATCCTGTTTTCGGACTGGTCCCGCACAGGCCGCGCCGATCTGCGGGTCAGCAATGACCGGCACTATTACGTGCGCGGCGGGCAGGAACAGCTTTGGGCGATGGAGGCCGCCCCCCGTCTTTACGGACCAGAGGACAACTGGCAGCCCTATGTCATCTGGGGCATGGGGATCGCCTCGCGCGATGTGACGGGCGACGGCTTCCCCGAGATTTACCTGACATCCATGGGCGACCAGAAGTTCCAGCGGTTCGATCCCGAAACCGGTGGTCCGGTCTGGCGGGACGTGACCTTTGACTACGGAACAACTGCGCATCGCCCGCATACGGGCGGCGACGGGCGGCCCTCGACCGGCTGGCACGCGCAGTTCGGTGATGTGACCAATGACGGGCGCGATGATATCTTTGTGGCCAAAGGCAATGTCGAACAGATGCCCGGGCTGGCGATGGACGACCCCAACTCGCTCTTGCAGCAGACCGAGACGGGACAGTTCGTCGAGGTCTCGGTCACCGCGGGGGTTGCATCCCTGGTGCGGTCGCGCGGGGCGGCGCTGGCCGATCTGAACAACGATGGGCTGCTCGATCTGGTGGTCGCGAACCGCCGCGCCCCGCTGGAGGTCTATCAGAACGTGACCGAAGCCGCGGGCAACTGGCTGGCCGTGTCGCTGGTGCAAGACGGTCCGAACCGCAAGGCAATCGGCAGTTTCATAGAGGTGCGGACCGATGCGGGGGTCCAGGTGCGCGAACTGACCATCGGTGGAGGACACGTCAGCGGACAGGCAAGGCCCGAACATTTCGGGCTTGGCCCGAACGAGTCCGCCGAACTGCGGATCATCTGGCCCGATGGAACCTTCGGCGACTGGCAGAGGGTAACGGCAAACCAGCTTGTGCAGATCAGCCGCTAGGGCGGATCACTGATCCACCGGCAGGCCACTCGGCACGGTTTCTGGCACGCCAAGCCGCTTTGCGGGGTCTTCCAGCGCGGCAAGGAAGGCCAGCAGCGCCGCGACCTCGGCGTCACTGAGGCTGACCGGCTCAAGAACGTTCGCCGCAGCGATAGCGGCCATCTCGGCCTGAGACTGCAAAATCCGGTCATCCTCGGCCCCTGCAAGGTCCGGCAGCGCGGTAGGGTCCAACTGGTAGCGCATCAGCGACCCGACAGGGTCAAGGTGATGGCGGACGACCTCTTCCAGCGTCGCATAGGCCCCCGCATGGCCATAGGGCGCGGTCAGGGTCACGTTGCGCAAGGACGGGGTGCGAAAGGCGAATGCGTCGGCCGGATCGCCGGTCACGCGCAAGCGGCCATCGTCGCGGGCGTGATCCTCGAACCGCGCGACCTTGCCGGGGCCGATCTGCGGCATGGCGATTGCATGGAACCCGTGGTCGGTCTGTAGCCAGCCGGAATGGCAAGAGGCACAGCCCGCCTTGCCATAGAACAGGTCCATCCCCGCCTGTGCCTCGGGGGCGAGCGGTTCCTCGCCCCGCATCGCGCGGTCGAAGGGGCTGTTATCGGCGCGCCACTCATGCGCCATGAAATCGGCGATCACATTGGCGATGTCGGTAAAGGTGACCCCCTGATCGGGCGCAATCCGCGCGAAGGCGTCAGCGTATTCCGGAATCTCCGCAACCCTTGCCGCGATGATGTCCCAAGCCCCGCCCTCCTGACTGAGAAGCCCCAGGCGCACGGCCTGGCTGACGTCATTTTCGGAATAATGGCCCGCCATCTCGTCCGGTGACAGGACGGGAAACATCGCCTGCGCCGACAGGGCCGATTGGAAACCGGTGGTCATGTCGGCGCCCAAGGGTGTCCGGATGCCGTTGGGTTGGGTGGGATCGACCTCGAGCCGACCATCATGGAAGAAGACCGTGAATTCCGACGCGCCAAGGTTCCACAGGCCGGGCGCGTTGCGGGGAATACGCTCTTCCGGCAGGTTGTCGGGGTCGGCCACACGGTCCGGCCCAAGACCGCTGGCACCATCCCCCAGCGACAGCGCCAGCCCGTCGCTGGTGCCGAAACGCGGGTGGTGGCATGTGCCGCAACTGACCTCTTGGTTGCCCGACAGGATCGGATCGTAGAACAGCAATTGGCCCAGTTTCACCCGCTCGGGGTCGCGGTCCCGGAATTCCGGTGGGGTGCCCAGTTCCAGCGCGGCGCTGGTGAGCGGCCATGCAAGACCAAATGCCAGCGCGAAGGTGGCGCGGTTGATCACTGCGAAAGCCCCCTGATGGCCGGATAGGCCGCACGATAGCGGGCATAGGCCGCTTCATAGGCGTCGCGCAGGTCGTGGCGCGGGTCGGTGACGCTGGCAATCTCGGGCGGTGTCATCACCGTTTCGGGCGCGGCACCGGTCGCCGCGCAGATGGCAAGGCGGGCCGCCCCCATCGCCGCCCCAAGCTCGCCCGCTTGGGGCAGTGACAGGGGCAGGTCCAGCAGGGTTGCCAGCGTCTCGACCCAGAAGGGTGACCGCGATCCGCCGCCGACAGCCAGCACGGTCTGAAGATCGAGGCCCGTTGCCTGCATCGCCTCTAGACAGTCGCGCAGGGCGAAGGCGACGCCTTCCATGACGGCTTGGGTCAGGTCGGCCTGATCTGTCGCGATGTCGAGGCCGATGAATGCGCCGCGGGTCTTTGCGTCGTTATGGGGTGTCCGCTCGCCCGAGAGGTAGGGCAGGAACAGCGTGGGCGAGGGGCCGCCGATGCGGTCCGGCAACCGGCCCGCCAGCGCGCCGGGCGTCTGGTCGAGATTGCGGGCAAGCCAGTTCAGGCTGTCGGTGGCCGAAAGCGTGACGCCCATCTGATACCAGCGGTCCGGCACCGCATGGCAGAAGGTGTGGACCGCCGTTTCCGGTGCAGGGGCAAAGCCGTTCCTTGCCGCCAGAAGCACGCCGGAGGTGCCGAGCGATACAAACCCCAGACCGTCGTTCAGGCAACCGACACCACAGGCCGCGGCCGCGTTGTCTGCGGCACCGCCTGCGATGATCACCTCGCGATCGAAGCCCCAGCGGTCTTGCAGGCTGCGGCGCAGTGTTCCGGCAGGGGCGCTGCCTTCCACAAGGTCCGGCATCTGGCCAAGGTGCATCCCCGTTGCCGCAAGCGCCGGATCAGACCATCCCCGCGCGCCCACATCCAGCCAGGACGTGCCGGCACTGTCGGACATGTCGCTGATGTAATCACCCGTCAGCCAGAGCCGCAGATAGTCTTTCGGCAAAAGAACCCTTGCAACCTTTGCGAAAACATCGGGTTCATGGGTGGCGACCCAAACCAGCTTTGGTGCAGTGAAGCCCGGAAAGACGATATTCGCCGAAACCGCGCGCATCACGGGCATTGCATCAAGTGCCGCCGCCTCGGCCTCGGATCGCGTGTCGTTCCACAGGATACAGGGCCGCAGCGCCTTGCCGTCAGCGTCCACCAGCGTGGCGCCATGCATGTGGCCACTTAGGCCGAGGCCGCGCAGATTGCGAAAGGCAGGGCCAGCCTTGCTGCGAAGGGCGGCCATGACGGCCTCGCATGCGGTAATCCAGCTATCGGGGTCCTGCTCGGACCAGCCGGGGTGGGGGTGGGCGGTCACCAGCGGACTGTCCGCTTCCGCGATCACGCGGCCTGCTTCATCCACAAGGATGCCGCGAATGCCGGACGTTCCCATGTCGAGGCCGATATACATGGCCACTCCCCCCTATTATTTTAGCCTTTAAATTAAATATCGGTGTGGGCTGTCAATCAGGATTCCGTTTCGGCCACCGCGCAACAGCGAATTGGGGACCTCTTCGTGATCGCGGGGACTTTCCCCTAAAGCCTTGCGATTGTATCGGGATCGGGCCAAAGTGTCGCCCGCAACCAACGCCAAAAATCTGGTGACATAGTCAACTCGGGAGGTCGACGATGAAGAAAATCAAAACACTTTTGGTATCCGCCACAATCGCCGCAACAGGCGTCACCGCGCAGGCGCAGGACAGCGCGAACTATATTCTGGCAACGGCCTCGACCGGTGGCACCTATTATCCGGTCGGTGTTGCCCTTGCCACGCTGGCGAAGGTCCGGCTTGAGCCGTCACAGGGCATCGGCATGTCCGCGATCAGTTCCGCCGGTTCGGGCGAGAATGTGCGCCTGATGCGTGAAGGCGAAGCGCAGTTCGGGATCCTTCAGGGGCTTTTCGGCTATTACGCCGCGACAGGCACCGGACCTGTTGCAGAGGTCGGCCCGCAAGAGAACCTGCGCTCGGTCACCATGCTTTGGCCGAACGTTGAACATATCGTGGTCTCGTCCGATGTGGCAGGTGACGGGACCGTCGGTGTCCTTGCAAACCTGAAAGGCGAGGCGATGGCGCTGGGCGCACAGAACTCGGGCACGATCGGGTCGAACCGCACGATCTTTGCGGGGCTCGGGATCGACATCGAAGCCGACTACGAACTGGTCTTCGGTGGCTACGGTCCAGCGGCCGAAGCATTGCAGAACGGACAGGTCAAGGGCCTGAGCGCCCCTGCCGGTGTTCCGGTGGGCGCGATCAGTCAGTTGATGGCTTCGGCAGGTGACGCCGTGACATTGCTCAACTTCACGGAAGAGCAGCTGGCCATGGCAGACGGTGGCCGCAACCTCTGGACGCCATATCCGATTCCTGCGGGCACCTATCCCGGCCAGACCGAAGACGTGATGACGATCGCTCAGCCGAACTTTCTGGCGACGAATGCCGATATCCCCGAAGAGCATGTCTATCAGCTGACCAAGGCGATCTACGAAAACCTGACCTTCCTGCAGGCGATCCATCCGGCGACCGATGCAATGTCACTGGAAAGCGCGATTGCAGGTCTGCCCTTGCCGCTGCACCCCGGTGCGCTGCGTTACTATCAGGAAGTGGGAATTGACGTTCCCGAGCGCCTGATCGCCGAGTAAAACCATCGAAACCGGACCGGCCTGCGCATCGTCGCGGGCCGGTTTGCTTTGGGGGAAGACAAAGCCATGGCAGCACCGGAAGAAGAGCAGTCCAGCGGTCTGAGAACCTTTGACAGGCTGGGAGAGACGATCCTGTCGATTGCCTGCTTCCTGATTGCCGTGGGGCACCTCTACGTTGCCTTCGACCCCGGCCTGCTGTCGGAACTGCAACGCAACGCGTTCCACTTTGCC
This sequence comes from Yoonia sp., assembly GCF_036770585.1. Classification (GTDB taxonomy): domain Bacteria; phylum Pseudomonadota; class Alphaproteobacteria; order Rhodobacterales; family Rhodobacteraceae; genus Yoonia. The sequence goes on from NZ_DAIPIW010000031.1 coordinate 20,912, forward strand.
GGCTTTGCGGCGCTGGCGGCCCTGCTCTATCCGATGTGGCGAAGCGGCAGCGGCAAAAGCACCCCGATCTATCTGGATTTTGCGATCGGGGCCATGGTCGCCGCGTCTGCCGTCTGGCTGGCCTATGCCGAGAACGCGATCTATGACCGCGGCGTCAAGTTTTCGACGGCGGACTGGGTCGCCGCGTCGATCTGCATTCTGGGCGCGATCGAGCTGACGCGCCGTGTCGCCGGGCTGGTGATCCCGATCCTGATCATCCTGTCGCTGACCTATGTGTCGTTCTGGGGCAAATACATCGGCGGCGTCTTCGCCTTTCCGGGACTGCGTGTCGAGACTGTCGCCTTCCGGTCGATCTACGGCGATGATGCGATGTTCGGGACGATTGCCCGCATCTCGTCCACTTATGTTTTTCTCTTCATCATTTTCGGGGCCTTCCTGTTGCGGTCGGGCGCGGGCGAGTTTGTGATCAATCTGGCCCGTGCCGTGGCAGGCAAGCTTGTGGGCGGGCCGGGGATCGTGGCCGTGATCGCCTCGGGCCTGACTGGCACCATCTCGGGTTCCGCCGTGGCGAACACCGCCTCGACCGGCGTGATCACGATCCCGCTGATGAAGCGCGCAGGCTTCCAGCCGAAATTCGCAGGCGGGGTCGAGGCCGCGGCCTCGACCGGTGGGCAGTTGATGCCGCCCATCATGGGCGCAGGCGCCTTCGTGATGGCCAGCTTTACCCAGATCCCCTACGAGCACATCGTGATGGTCGCGGCACTGCCTGCGCTGCTTTACTTTCTGTCGGTCGCCTTCTTCGTGCGGATCGAGGCGCGCCGCCAGAACCTGCCGCCGCTGCCCAGCGAAGGGCAGACACTTTGGGGCGCCTTCAAAGAGGGTGGGGCAAGCTTCGTGATCCCGATCGGTCTTCTGATCGGTCTGCTGGTGTCGGGCTATACCCCCACCTATGCCGCGGTCTTCGGGATCGGCGCGGTCATCGTGTCCAGCTGGCTGACCAAGAACCCCATGGGCCCGCGCGCCGTCTTCGAAGCCTTCGTGATGGGCACCAAGGGCATGGTGCTGACGGCGGTCCTGCTGTGCTCGGTCGGGCTGGTCGTCAATGTCATCGCGACAGCAGGCGTCGGCAACACCTTCAGCCTGATGATTGCAAGCTGGGCGAGCGGGAATATCCTGATCGCGATTATCCTGATCGCCTTGGCCAGCCTCGTTCTGGGGATGGGTCTGCCGGTGACCGCGGCCTACATCGTGCTGGCCACCCTGTCCGCGCCTGCGCTGGCGGGGATGATCTCGGACCAGTTCGTGATCACGCAACTGGCCGCCGGTGCCCTGTCAGAGCCCGCAAGGGCGATCCTTCTGTTCGGTGCGCCCGAACACGCCGCCGCGCTGGACATGCCGCTGACCCATGCCGAAGCCGCCGCGATCATCCGTAACCTGCCGCTCGAGGTCGCGGCACCCCTGCGTGACCTGACGGTGCCGCAGGACGTGGCGATTGCCGCCCTTTTGTCGGCCCATATGATCATCTTCTGGCTGTCGCAGGACAGCAACGTCACACCCCCCGTCGCACTGGCGGCCTTTACCGCCGCCGCGATTGCCAAGGCCCCCGCCATGGCGACTGGCGTGGCAAGCTGGAAGCTGGCCAAGGGGCTTTACATCGTGCCGGTGCTGTTTGCCTATACACCCTTCCTGTCCGGCAACTGGCCCGAGATGATCACCGTCTTCGCCTTTGGCGTGGTCGGGGTCTACGGACTGGCGGCGGCCCTGCAGGGCTGCATGGAAAAGCCCTTCGGGATCGTCCCGCGCACGATTGCCGGTGTTGCGGGTCTTGCGACCGTCTGGCCAAGCGGATTGATGGTGAATCTGGCGGGGACAGCGGTCGTGATCGGCCTCTTGATCCTCAACATCAGGTCCATGGCCCGAAGCGAGGACCAGCCCGCATCGGCCTAGTCCGACGGCGGGTCCTGCTTGATTTCGATTGTATGCCATTGTATGCGGTCGTTCGAAACGTATCGCTTGCATAGATTCGCAAGCATGTGCGAGGCCCCTTTGCCTTGTCATGACAGAAGACATGAACCAGAGGACATCCCATGTCAGACCAGACCCTGCCCGACATCATCTACACCAAGACCGACGAAGCCCCGCAGCTTGCCTCGGCATCGCTCTTGCCGATCCTGCAAAGGTTCATGGGCGAGGCAGGGATCACGATCGGCACCAAGGATATCTCGCTGGCGGGCCGGATCCTGTCGCAATTCCCCGAGCATCTGACCGACGCGCAGCGGGTCAGCGACGATCTGGCGCTTCTGGGCGAGGTCGTGAAGACGCCCGAGGCCAATGTGATCAAGCTGCCGAACGTCTCGGCCTCGGTTCCGCAACTGGTCGCGGCGGTCAAGGAGCTGCAATCGCAGGGCTACACCATCCCCGACTACCCCGAGACCCCCGAGACAGAGGCCGAGAAAGAGGCGCGCAGGCGCTATGACGCGGTCAAAGGGTCGGCGGTGAACCCTGTGCTGCGCGAAGGCAACTCGGACCGCCGCGCGCCTTCGTCGGTCAAGGCCTATGCGCGGGCGAACCCGCACAGCATGGGCAAATGGTCGCCCGACAGCAAGACCAAGGTCTCGACCATGGCGGGGGATGATTTCTTTTCGAACGAAAAGTCGGTGACGCTGACTGACGCGCAGGCCGCCGGTCCGTTGACCATCCAGCATACCGCCGCTGACGGCACGGTCACGGTCCTGAAAGACGGGCTTTCGATGCCTGCCGGCACCATCGTTGACGGGACCTATTTGTCCGTCGCCGCGCTGAAGGATTTCTTCCATGCGCAGATCGCGGATACCAAAGCCGACGGCACGCTGTTCTCGCTGCATATGAAGGCCACGATGATGAAGGTTTCGGACCCGATCATCTTCGGCCACGCGGTCGTCGCCTACCTGCAACCTGTCTTCGACAAATACGCCGCCGATTTTGCCGCGGCGGGCATCAGCCCGAACGGCGGCTTCGGCACGCTTTTCGCGGCCATCGCCGAGATGCCGAACGGCGCGCAGATCAAGGCCGAGATCGACGCCCTGCTGGCCGAGCGTCCGCCGCTCTACATGGTCAACTCGGACCGTGGCATCACCAACCTGCATGTCCCGTCCGATGTGATCATCGACGCCTCGATGCCAGCCGTGATCCGCGCGGGCGGCAAGGGTTGGGGGCCGGATGGCAAGGAGGGCGACACCAACTGCGTGATCCCCGACAGTTCCTACGCGCCGGTCTATGCGGCCTCGGTCGATTTCTGCAAAGCCAACGGCGCGCTTGACCCGACGACCGCGGGGACGGTGCAGAACGTCGGTCTGATGGCCCAGAAGGCCGAGGAATACGGCTCGCATCCGACCACATTCGAAATCCCGGCCAATGGCACGGTCAGCGTGATCGGCGGCAATGGTGACGTGCTGATGACGCATGACGTCGCAGCGGGTGACATCTGGCGCATGGCCTCGACCCGGAAAACACCGATCGAGAACTGGATCCAGCTTGCGCTCGACCGGATGGCGACAACGGGGTTTGAAACGATCTTCTGGCTCGACCGTAACCGTGCACATGACGCCGAGCTGCTGAAATACGTCGAACCGGCACTGGCGGCTGCCGGTGTGGCCGACAAGGTCAGCATCATGGCCCCGCAACAGGCGACGACCCGGTCGTTCGAGGTGATCTATGCAGGCGACAACACGATTGCCGTGACAGGCAACGTGCTGCGCGACTACCTGACCGATCTCTTCCCGATCCTCGAGGTCGGCACATCGGCCAAGATGCTGTCGGTCGTCGGTCTGATGAACGGAGGCGGGCTCTTCGAGACCGGTGCCGGTGGGTCCGCGCCGAAGCACGTCGAGCAGTTGGTGAACGAAAACCACCTGCGCTGGGACAGCCTGGGCGAGTTCTGCGCCTTGGGCGAAAGCCTGCGGGCGCTGGCTGTGGCCAAGGGGAACGCGGCGGCCAAGGTCATGGGCGATGCGGTGGATGCGGCGACCGAAAAGGTGCTGTCCGAGAACCGCTCGCCCGCGCGCAAGGTCGGCCAGCCCGACAACCGCGACAGCCACTACTGGTTCGCCCGCTACTGGGCCGAGGCGCTGGCCGCACAGACCGGGGACGCCGCCCTGGCCGCGAAATTCGCCCCCCTCGCAAAGGCGCTGGCAGAGAACGAGGAGGCGATCGTCAGCGAACTGGCCGCCGCCCGCGGCAAGCCGGTCGATCTGGGTGGGTACTACCACCAGTCCGACGAAAAAGCCGCTGCGGTGATGCGGCCATCGGCAACACTGAATGGGTTGATCGGGTAGTCCGGCAGGGGATGGATCGGGATGCGGGTTTGTATCCCGATCAATACCTCAGGCGTCCGACCAACCCCGGGCTTGAATACCTGACTGAAGGTCGGCAAAGGGGCTGATGCGTGAACGTCTGGCGCGCATGGCTTTACTTGGCTGCGTCGATGTCAGTCTGCCAAACCCAAGAGCTCTGGCCGAAGCTGATCTCGCCCCGGACGCTTTGATTGTATGTGCCCATTCTTGATTGTTCTGATTGCCTCCCTGCCTGGAAGTGTTACCTTGGCGCCGATCAGAGATCGGAAGCTTTGCCGAAACAGTATTGTCCAGCAGGACCACCGGTTCATCAAGCGCATCACAGGGCGAAGGCTCGGCTTCAAGGCATTCCAATAGGCCACCGCTACGCTTGAAGGACCCCAGACTGCGCACATGATCCGTGACGGACAATGCGGCGCCGCATTCCAGCAGTTCGCACGGCTCGCAGCATGATCATGTCCGGCACAAGCCCGGTCTCAACCTGACTGGAAATTTGCGACAGAACCCGATGATCAGGCCCTGCCGCTGGTGGTCATGCCAGCTGCGTCCAAAGCTGGAACAGCAGGCCCGATGCGAAAGCGCCGGTCAGGGACAGGCCGATGTAGACCGCAAAGACCTGTGGCCGCGCCAATGCCCAGACCGCCATCGCCGCCGGGATCGAGGTGACGCCACCGGCGACAAGGAAGGCCAGCCCCGCGCCCGGCGCCATCCCCTGTGCGATCAGCCCGCCGACCAGCGGCAGGGCGGCATAGCCGTTCAGATAGGCAGGCACGCCCACCAGCGTTGCGGTCACGATGGGCAACAGCCCCTCGCCGCCAAGCGCGGCGGTCACGGTTTCCGCCGGAATCCACGCCAGCATCAGGCTTTCAAGGATGAAGGCGAGCGTCAGCCATTTGGCGAGGAACAGCGTGGTGGTCAGCGCGGTCTTGCCGAACTTGGCGCGGCGGTCCGCATCGGTCCAGAAGCGCCAGACCACGGGCTTGGGTGCGCGGATCTTCGCGCCGCCGCAGCCGCCGTTGCCGATCCCCTCGCGCAGCGGGTCGGCGAAGGCCCCGCCCTTCATCATCAGATGCACCACCGTGCCGCCGAAGACGCCCAGCCCGATGGCGGCCAGCGTCTTGGCCACCGCGAATTCAAGGTCGAGCACGCCCGCCGTCAGCACGAACATCGACGGGTCCATGATCGGCGAGGCCAGCCAGAAGGCCATGACCGCCGACAGCGGCACGCCCATGGCCAGAAGTGCTGCGATCAGCGGGATCACCCCGCAAGAACAGAAGGGCGAGATCCCCCCCGCCAGTGCACCCATCCCGATCATCAGGATCGGCGCGCCGGTAAAGGCCTTGGCGATCAGGTTGTCGGCGCCGGTTGCATTGGCCCATGCGGCGATGCTGATCGACAGGATCAGGAACGGCGCCGTCTTCAAAAGCGCTTGACCCGCGAAAAGCGCACTCTCGGCGGCTTGGGGCGTATCGAACACCGCCAGCGCCGCAAGGATCAGCGCCGAGGCGAGCCAGACGCGCTGGTCCTGCCACAGGTGACGCAGCGTGGACCGCAGGCCCGGTGTCGGAAGGGTTGTCTCAGTCATCACCAAATCTCCGGAAATGCCGTTGTTTTAGGGCAAGAAAAAGGTTGCACAGGTCTCACGCCGCATTCGCCGATGGCCGCACCGAGACACCGGCGCAGCATTCGGATGTCAGAAAGCTGACGAGCCTGTGCATCGCTGGAAAATCGACACGGTTGAACACCTCGCGCCCCTGCTTGTCCTGAAGCACAAGCCCGGCATCGACCAAGGCCGACAGGTGATGCGCCAGCGTCGAGGGGGCGAGGCCCAGATGCTCGCCGATATCGCTGACCCGCAACCCGTCATCCCCGGCCTTCACCAACAGGCGAAAGATCGACAGGCGGGCATCGTGGCCAAGGGCGGCAAGGGCGCGGGCGTCAGGGCTGGTCGTGGTCATGGCTTCAAAATAACTACAATCCTAGTTTTGTAAAGGAGTCATTTTGGCGGACGCAGAACCGCGCCCCGCAGATCGGCCTGATCCTCGCTTAACAGGCGATCCAGCGCTTCGGCGACGGTCTTCGGCACGTCGCGGAAATCGTCAAATGTCGCCGTCTCCGGAAGCTCGGCCAACTTTGCCCCGTGATAGCCGCGGATGAGGCGAAACCGGACCATCAGTCATATTATTGTTGCACACTCTCGTTATCCCGCCCGTGATTTTATAACTTCGAGGGAAACGTCATGAAAAATTCCACCGCTCTTGCTCTTGTCGCGGCCTGCGCGATCGCGCTGCCAGCCCATGCCGAGTTTACACTTGATGCGCGCTTCACCGATGCCGATGGCGACATGATCGCGGATATCCCAAGCGATCCGGCGGACCTTGTCGATCCTGACACGCTGATCTTCGCCTATACACCTGTCGAAGACCCCGCCGTCTATGCCGAGGTCTGGCAGGGCTTCCTCGATCACATGGCAGAGGTCACAGGCAAGCGTGTTCAGTTCTTCCCCGTCCAGTCGAACGCGGCCCAGATCGAGGCAATGCGTGCAGGCCGCTTGCATGTGGCGGGCTTCAACACCGGATCGAACCCGCTTGCCGTGGCCTGCGCCGGCTTCCGCCCCTTCGCGATGATGGCAGCCGAGGACGGCTCGTTCGGCTACGAGATGGAGATCATCACCTATCCCGACAGCGGAATCGACAGCGTCGAAGCGATCGCGGGCAATCAGATGGCCTTCACCTCCGAGACGTCGAACTCTGGCTTCAAGGCGCCGTCTGCGATCCTTTCGGCTGAATTCGGCATAGTCGCCGGTGAAGATTTCGAGCCTGTGTTCTCGGGCGCGCATGACAACTCGATCCTCGGCGTCGCAAACCGCGACTACCCTGCAGCGGCCATCGCCAACTCGGTCATGGGCCGCATGATCGAGCGCGATGTGGTCTCGGCCGACCAGTTCGTGACGATCTACAAGTCGCAGACCTTCCCGACGACAGGCTATGGCACCGCGCACAATCTGGTCCCCGAACTGCAGGAAGCTATCCGCGAGGCCTTCTTCAGCTTCGACTGGGAAGGTTCGGCCCTGGCAGAGGAATTCGGTCGCGCCGGTGAATCCCAGTTCATCCCGATCACCTTCCAGGAAGACTGGGCCGTGATCCGCACCATCGATGAGGCCACCGGCGTCGTCTACGAGTGCAACTGACGCCGTAAACCTGTGATGCTTCACGGGCGGCCTCGCGCCGCCCGTATTTCTGTCTGCGAAAGGCCCTCCGACATGCTGATCCTCGAAGGTCTGTCCAAAACCTACAAGACCGGCGACACCGCGCTTGCGGACGTGTCCCTGACAGTGCCGAAGGGTCAGATCATGGGCCTGATCGGGCCGTCTGGTGCGGGCAAGTCGACGCTGATCCGTTGCATCAACCGGCTTGTAGAGCCGACCGGCGGCAAGGTCATGCTCGGTGACATTGATCTTGTGCGCCAGAGCAGGGGCGATCTGCGCCGTCAGCGCCGCCGGATCGGCATGATCTTTCAGGAATACGCGCTTGTGGAACGCCTGACCGTGATGGAGAACGTCCTGTCCGGGCGGCTGGGCTATGTCCCGTTCTGGCGCAGCTTCCTGCGCAAATATCCGCCCTCCGACATCCAACGTGCCTATCAGCTTCTCGACCGGGTGGGCCTGATGGAACATGCCGACAAACGTGCGGATGCGCTTTCGGGCGGTCAGCGGCAGCGGGTCGGCATCGCGCGGGCGCTGGCGCAGGATCCCGAACTCCTGCTGGTCGATGAGCCGACCGCCAGCCTCGATCCCAAGACCAGCCGCCAGATCATGCGTCTGTTGACCGAGATCTGCACCGAACGTGACCTGCCCGCGATCGTGAACATCCATGACGTGCCCCTGGCGCAGCAATTCATGCAGC
>NZ_DAIPIW010000002.1:0-54461 GCF_036770585.1 Yoonia sp.
CGCTTGCATGGCATGCAAGAGGTCAGGGGTTCGACTCCCCTAGGCTCCACCAAATTTCCTTTGATGGCTATCACTCTGGAAAGCCCGCCGGTTGTGGGCATGGCGATCATGTCGGGCCAGTGCGGCCCCAGCTGACCAGCCAGCGGATGAACAGGAAATTGGCGACCACGACCAACGGGGGGACCACGACCTTGCCGATGGCTGCGGCGATTTCATTGGGCGCCAGGAACCGCAAATCGAACCATTCGGCAAATAGGCCCTTCGTTGCCCCGGCGATCAGGGTCACCAGCACCGAGGCCATCGTGATCGCAAAAAGCTGCCAGACAGCGTAGATCACAAGCTGCTTCACCGTGCCGAATTTGGTGACGCCAAAGACAAATGCCCGCGACGTGAAGTAGACAAACAGAACGGCCGTCCCGGCACCGACCCAGCTTGCGACGAAAACCGCGACACCCAGCCTGACCAGCAGAACGGTCAGACCGACATCGATGATCCACGCGCACCCCGCAAGGATCGCGAAGCGCCAAAAGCCGGACGCCGAGACTTTGCTTCTGATCGCCACGCGTTGCAGACCCCGCCGACTTGGTGGGGCCGCACCCCGATTTGCGCGGCGACTATCGCGCAGAGCGGATCGGTCAGCAACCCGTCGCATCACGAAGGAACGGCGCGCGTCATTGGCAGGGCTTCAGGCGGCGGCGACCTTTGGGTCGGCCACGGGGGGCTGATCAAAGTCCACCCATGTCAGCCTGCCGGCGTAGCGCTTGTCGATCTGTCCCGCCGCATCCAGCCTGAACAGATGCAGCCAGCGATTGTCGAAAAGTTCGCACACGCTGTCATGTTTGCGCAGGATATCGGTGATCGCCTCGGCAGGCGCCTCGACACAGACAGACAGGCGCAGCGGGTCGTGGCTATAGCTTTGGCCGTCGTGCACCGACTGCCACGGCAAACCGCCGCGCAGCACGCCACCGTTGCCCTCGACCACGCCGATCCCGCCGGTGACGTTGTGCAACAGCTTGTTGCCGCCGCCGAAGGCCACCGGGGCCACGACCGAGCCATAGTATTGCAGGCTGATCCAGCTTGCGACGACCACGGGCGCGGTCAGGATCAGTTCCAGAACGCCGAAGCCTTCGTCCGCCTGCCAGTCGTAGTCATGCAGGAAGGCGCGACCGGCAAGGCCCTTTCCCCTGGTCCGTGACCGCGGGGCCGCGATGAAGGCCTGACAGCCCGCCAGCGCCCATTCGGGCCGCGTTTCCGCCCAGTCGGTGCTTCGGGCCTTGATCGCCTCGCCATTGACGGCGCGAGGCAGGCGCAGCGCCCGTTCGGTCCGCGCCAGCTTGCCAGCCGATGACATCCAGTCGCGCGCAGTCTTGAGATATGCGCCGTGCTTGTGGCCTGCAAAGTCGTCCGCGAAGATCGTCACCGCATCGGTGGTCGTATCGTGCAGCCCCCCGACGAACAAAGTATCCTCGGGTATGGTGATCCCATTCGCGGCAACCCCTTCACGCACCCGCGCGTCGTTCAGGATATCCGCCAAAAGCCGCGCGTTCACGTCACCCGCATAGCCGCCGCAGGCCCCGCAATGCAGCGCGCTGGCATGAGGGTTGTTGACCACATTCGCGCCGTGACCAAAAAGCAGCACCAGTGGCGCGAAATCCTTGGTCAGCGACATCGCCCGTAGGATCGTCGTCGCCGCGCCGATCCGCGCCTCCAGACCGAAGGCCGGATCAAGCAAGGGCTTGCGGCTTTCGGGACCTTTCGCGTGATCCTTGCCCAGCGCGTCCTTCAACAGCTTGCCAAGGTAGACCGGTCCCGTCGCCTCGACGAAGGCGAAGGACGAGACAGCGGCCAGCTTGAACCGGCCCCATGCGCGGCCCGCCCTAGCGGTGAACCGCGCGCGCTGGTCGGCCTGCGCATCGCTGTCCGATGTGGCACTGCTTGTGACACCATGGTTCAAAAGCACCGGCAGGCGCTTTTCCGTAACATCCGAGGCAAAGCCCCTGTGCGCCGTGGTCAGCCCGAAGAAGCCCGCAAAGCCAAGCGTCTGGATGCCGGGATCGACCGATTCCAGCGCGCGGCGGAAGACTTCGGACCGCACGTCGATGCAGAAGGCCGCTTGCAGGGCCGGACGGCCTTCGGGTGCGACCGTGGCATCGGCTGCCAGCGTCTCGGCCAGCGCGCGCTGGCCTGCGAATTCGGCGGCGGTCTGCAAGGCGACACTGATGATCTGCGCCTGATCGGGCGTCACAGGCGCCTGATGCGCGGCAAGCACGTCGGCCCATTTGTCGGCGATCTCTTCGGCATATTGCAGATAAAGCGCCTGCTCCCAGATCAACCGGATGGTCAGCAGGTCCATCGTGGTGGCATCCGTGGACCCTGCAAGTTCCGCCTGCCAGAGGCGATACCGGCCCACCTGCGACCAGCCGCCCAGTTCCAACAAAAGCTGGTGACAATAGGTCCCCGCTGCCGCGTTCGTCACGCCAAGCTGTTCGAAGGCCGTCACCAGCGCAAGCCGTGCCTGCAATGGCGACTTTGCGACCAGCGCACCGAAACCGGTCAGCCCCGCGATCTCGGGCGACAGATCCCGCATCGCGAAATCCCGCCAGGCTTCAAAGGCACCGCGCCCGGGCGCGTTCTGCCACAGCGCCTGCCCCGCATCGAAATAGCCTGCGGCCCACGCGCCGAACCGCTCGGTGATGATCCCCTGCCAGTCGATGCCCGAGACTTCGGCGGCAAGGTCCGCGACGCTTCGCAGCGCCGCGCCGCTTGGGGTGTCCTGCGTCGCCGCCTCTTTCAGACCGGCGATATCGGGCGCGGCGTCCGGATAAATCCGCAGAGCCGCCGTCAGATCGGCCTCCGTGATCGTGCCGTCCGCGATCTTGCCCGCATACCAGCCGCGCGGCATCGTCACCTCCAGCCCGCCGACCCGCGCCAGCAGGGCCGCGACATCCGTCAGGCCCCTGTCGGTCTGGCCGAGAAAGGGGTTCACCGCGACCGAAGACGACAGCGGCCAGAGCGGCGGAATGGCGCGGCCAGCGGTTTCCGCCTTGGCGATCAGTTCAAGCTGCGCGCCGGAATAGCCCGAGAAAGTATCCGCGATCATTTTGCCGCTCCGTTTTCAGATGTGGTGTCATGTGTCCAGCCGCCAAGGATGCGGTCGGAAATGGCGTTGATGTAAAGCCCGTTCGACAGATGCACGCGTAGCCCTTGCGCGGCCGGATGATAGGCCCAAAGCGGCAGCGTCGCCTGCGCCACAGCCACGAAGCCGAAACTGATAAGGGCAAGGATGATCAGCGACCATTCCAGCGGGCCTGCCACAGGTGTCGCGGGCAAGGTGCCTGCCGTCAGCCACTCGGACGCGCGCTGAAGCAGAAGGTAGCTCAGCGTGACGGCCGCCGCGTAGGTGGCGGTGCGTCGGGTCAGCGCGCGCGGTGCCGCATCCGCGAAACCCTGTGCCAGCAGATAGGCCACCCCGAAAATCAGGATCGCACCCAGCGCCACGGCTTGCGGCGACTTGCCGCCGAAATCAAAACCCACACCAAGGACCGCATAGACGATCCCGTAGATCACCAGCGCGACCACAAAGGCGCGGGCGACCGCCCCAAGGTCCGGCACCGCCACCGGCCCCGGCTTGCGGATCGCCACGATCCTCTCGACCGCTCCGCCTGCCGAGAGGAAAGCATGCGCCTTGTAAAGCGAGTGCGCCACGATATGCAGCAGCGCCAGCGGGAAGAGCGCGAGACCGCATTGCAGGATCATGAACCCCATCTGCGCGATGGTCGACCAAGCAAGCGAGGCCTTGACCGTCGGTTGCGTCAGCATGACCAGCCCGCCGAAAAGCGCGGTAAACCCGCCGATCATCACCAGTGCCGCCATCGTCAACGGTGACAGCAGCATCACGTCCGCAAGCCGGATCAGCGCGAAGCCGCCCGCGTTCACCACGCCGGCATGCAGCAGGGCCGAGACGGGGGTCGGGGCCTCCATCACCTCGGTCAGCCAGCCGTGGGTCGGGAATTGCGCGGACTTGAGGACCGCCGCCAGCGCGATCAGACCCGCCGCACCCACCGCCATTCCACCGCCGATCCCTTGGGATGCCTGCGCAAGGATGCCGGAAATCTGCGTCGTGCCGTAGGTGATCGTCAGCAGCGTGGCAGCGGCGATCAGCGCCATATCCCCGATCCGCGCCATCACGTATTTCTTCCGCGCGGCGCGCCGTGCGGCCATCCGTTCAGGATAGAAGATCAGCAGCCTGTGCAGGAACATGCTGGTCGCCACCCATGCGGCGACGAATTGCACCAGATTGCCGGACTGCACCAGCGCAAGAACGGTGGCGAGCGTCACCAGCAGCCAGAATGTGAAGGCGGGATGCCGTTCTTCTCCATCCAGATAGGTCCGCGCATAGCGCACCACGACCCAGCCGATGAAGGACACCAGAAGCAGCATCACCACGCTGACGACATCCAGCCGCACCGACAGGCCGATCCCGAAAGCGCCGATCAGAAAGCTGTCGCCACTGCCGTTTGCAGCCAGGACAACCGCCGATAGGATCGCGATGGCCACAGCCCCCAGCGCGGCGACTTCAGCCAGACGCGCACCCTTGCGCGCATCCATTCCCGCGACATGGCGCGGCGCAAAGGCCGCCGCGAGCAGCACCAGAGGGGCCAGAAGGGGAAGGGCGTTCAGTAGCATCATCGTCTCCTGCGCGGATTGGCTTTCGGGACGAATAGAGCGGCGCTATCGAGAATAAAAATTCATTGTTTGCTACAGATCATTCGATTATATCGAACGTTATGCCAGAAATGAACTACAACCACCTGCGCTATTTCTGGGCGGTCGCCCATGACGGGAACCTGACGCGCACAGCACAGCGGATGAACCTGTCGCAGTCGGCCCTTTCTGTGCAGATCAGGAAGCTGGAGGAACGGCTGGGCCACGCCCTTTTCGAACGGCGCGGGCGGCAGTTGGTGCTGACCGAGGCGGGCCGGATCACGCTTGACTATGCCGACACCATCTTCGAGGCGGGCAAGGACCTGCTTGGCACCCTGCGCCAGCAGGGGCGGGTGCGGCAGGTGCTGCGGGTGGGGGCGCTGGCGACGCTCTCGCGCAACTTCCAGCTTGAATTCCTGCGGCCCGTTCTGGGCAATACCGATATCGAGATCGTCCTGCGCTCCGGCACGCTCCCGGAACTCTTGCAGGGGCTCGAGACATTGGGGCTGGACGTCGTGCTGACCAATGTCGTCCCGTCGCATGATGCGCTTTCTACCTTCACCACGCAGGCGATCTCGGACCAGCCGGTCAGCCTGATCGGGCTGCCGTCTCTGGTGGCACCTGATGGCTCGCTCACGGACCTTTTGGCACAGTCAGCCTTCGTCGTCCCGACCGAGGACAGCCCGATCCGCATCGGTTTCGACCGGCTGTGCAGCCGGCACGACATCATCCCGACCCTCGCCGCCGAGGTCGATGACATCGCCATGATGCGCCTTCTGGCCCGCGAGGGGGTGGGTCTGGCCGTGCTGCCGCCGATTGCGGTCAGGGACGAGTTGCAAAGCGGCGTTTTGGTCGAGGCGCAGCATGACATGGGCCTGCGCGAAGGCTTTCACGCGGTCACCATCGCGCGCAAGTTTCCCAACCCGCTGTTGGCGCCGCTGCTCGATCATCATCTCTAGTCGGGGCGCGGAAGCTCTGCCGCCACCTCGCGGATCTGCGCGCCGAGGTCCCTGAACTGGTCCGCCAGCGGATTGGTCTTGCGCCAGATCAGCCCGACCGTCCGCGCAGGCTGGGGGGCGGGGAAACGGTCGACCGCGACAGGGGCTGACCGGGTTTCGACGCGGACCGCCATTTCCGGGATCAGCGTCACCCCGATCCCCGCCCCGACCATCTGCACCAAGGTGGACAGGGAACTGCCATCCAGCCCGTCACGCCGCGCGGCACCTTGCAGATTGCAGAAGGCCAGTGCCTGATCGCGGAAACAATGCCCCTGCTCCAGCATCAAAAGCCGCATCTCGCCCAAGGCATCCGGCGAAGGCACTGGCCGCCCCGCATCGGCAAAGGGCCGCACCAGCATCAACCCTTCGGTAAACAGCGGCAATTCCGCCATGCTGGGTTCGTCCACCGGCAGGGCGACGATGGCCGTATCGATGCGCCCTTCGCCAAGCTCTTCGATCAACCTTTCGGTCATCGTCTCGCGCACCTCGAGGTGCAGGCTCGGGTGCGAGGCGCGCAAGGCCCCGATCAGCGAGGGCAGAAGATAGGGCGCAATCGTCGGGATGACCCCCAGACGCAGGCTGCCCGACAGCGTGTCCTGTGCTGCACGGGCCATCTCGCCCAATTCGTCCACCGCCCGCAGGATGTCGCGCACCCGTTCCAGCCATGTCTCGCCAAAGGCCGTCAGGCGCACCGATCTTGGTCCCCGCTCGAACAGCGGCAGGCCCAGCGATTGTTCCAGCTCCTTGATCTGCACGGACAGGGCCGGCTGCGAGATCGCGCAGGCATCGGCGGCATGGCCGAAATGGCCGAACCGGCTTAGCGCCTCGAAATAGCGCAATTGTCTGAGGGTCAGATTTGTCATAATCCAAAGTTATCGCGGTGATGAATAAATGCAACTTAATCCAATCGCAAACGAATGTTAGAACCTTTCCAAAGTGGCGATTTGCGCCATTTTGAAAGTGTAGAGTCACAGCAACCAAACTGGGAGAGAGACATGGACGGATCTGACGCCGGAAAATGCCCCGTCATGCACGGGGCAGCCGTGAATGGCACGATGAAGCTGCGCGGGAACAAGGACTGGTGGCCGAACCAGCTGAACCTGAAAATCCTGCATCAGCACGGCCCCGCCTCCAATCCCTTGGGGCCTGATTTCAACTATGCCGAGGAATTCAAGAAGCTCGACCTCAAGGCGCTGAAAGAAGACCTGCGCGGCCTGATGACCGACAGCCAGGACTGGTGGCCTGCGGATTATGGCCACTACGGCGGTCTGTTCATCCGTCTGGCATGGCACGCGGCCGGCACCTACCGCACCGCGGACGGTCGCGGCGGCGCGGGTGGCGGGCAGCAGCGCTTTGCGCCGCTCAACAGCTGGCCCGACAACGGCAACCTCGACAAGGCGCGTCGCCTGTTGTGGCCGATCAAGCAGAAATACGGCAACCAGATTTCCTGGGCGGACCTCTTTGTCCTTTGCGGCAACGTCGCGATGGAATCGATGGGGCTGAAGATGTTCGGCTTCGCAGGCGGTCGTGCTGATACCTGGGAACCCGAGGAAGACGTCTACTGGGGCCGTGAGGACCAGTGGCTGGCAGGATCCGACCATGCGGAGTCGCGCTATTCGGGCGAACGCACGCTGGAAAACCCGCTGGCCGCCGTGCAGATGGGTCTGATCTACGTGAACCCCGAAGGCCCTGACGGGAACCCCGATCCGCTGGCCTCGGCCCGCGACATCCGCGAGACATTCGCGCGCATGGCGATGAACGACTACGAAACCGTCGCCCTGACCGCTGGTGGTCATACCTTCGGCAAGACCCATGGTGCCGGTCCGGCAGACCACGTCGGCCCCGAACCCGAAGGCGCGCCGATTGAAAACATGGGCTTCGGCTGGATATCGACTTACAAGTCCGGCAAAGGCCGCGATGCCATCACCTCGGGGCTCGAAGGCGCATGGACGGCGAACCCGACCAAATGGGACATGGGCTATTTCGACGTTCTGTTCAAATACGACTGGAAACTGGTCAAGAGCCCCGCTGGCGCCAACCAGTGGACGCCCATCGACCTTCAGGAAGAGGACATGGCCCCCGATCCCGAGGACCCGTCCAAGAAGGTGCCGATCATCATGTCGACTGCCGATATGGCGATGAAGATGGACCCTGCGTATGAAAAGATCTCGCGCCACTTCCACGAAAACCCCGAGGAATTCGCCGATGCCTACGCCCGCGCGTGGTTCAAGCTGACCCACCGCGACATGGGGCCGAAGGTGCTGTATCTCGGGGACGAAGTGCCGGCAGAGGACCTGATCTGGCAGGACCCGATCCCCGCCGTCGATCACGACCTGATCGACGATGCCGATATCGCGGACCTCAAGGCAAAGATCCTCGGCGCGGGCCTGTCGATTTCGGACCTGGTGTCGGTCGCTTGGGCGTCGGCCTCGACCTTCCGCGGGTCGGACAAGCGCGGCGGGGCCAATGGTGCCCGCATCCGCCTTGCCCCGCAGAAGGACTGGCCGGTCAACGAGCCTGAAAAGCTGTCCAAGGTGCTGACCACGCTGGAAGGCATCCAAAGCGCCTTCAACGCGGCCCAATCGGGCGGCAAGAAGGTCTCGCTGGCTGACCTGATCGTGCTGGGCGGGTCGGCTGCTGTCGAACAGGCCGCCCGGAACGCGGGCTTCGAGATGGACGTGCCCTTCACGCCGGGCCGCATGGATGCCACCGCAGAACAGACCGACGCCGAAAGCTTTGAACCGCTGGAACCAGAGGCGGATGGTTTCCGCAACTACATGAAGGCGGAATATTCGGTCCCTGCCGAGGCGATGCTGGTCGACCGCGCGCAACTGCTGACCCTCTCGGCGCCGGAAATGACGGTGCTGGTTGGTGGCCTGCGGGCCTTGGGTGCCAACACGGGCGGCAGCAAGCACGGTGTCTTCGGCACCAAGGCCGACACGCTGGACAACGCCTTCTTCACCGGTGTGGTGGACATGGGCGTCGAGTGGAAGGCGACCGATGATGCAAACCTCTTCGAGGCACATGACCGCAAGACGGGCGCGGTCCGCTGGACCGGCACGCGCGTCGATCTGGTCTTCGGGTCGAACAGCCAGCTGCGCGCCCTGTCCGAGGTCTATGCGCAGGACGATGCCTTGGGCAAATTCGTCTGCGACTTCGTCTCGGCTTGGGTCAAGGTGATGGAACTGGACCGCTTCGATCTGAAGTAAGGCCGGTCACCGGCAAGACATCGCGCGCACCCCTTGGATAAAGGGGTGCGCGTTTTTTATTCGGCGGGAACAAGGTCCGGCGACGTCTGAAACCGCTTCGCCCGCCGCTCGCCCAACATCAGCATCGCGGGTGTGACCAGCAAGGTCAGCATGGTCGCAAAGATCAGCCCGCCGGCAATCGCGCTGGACAATTCCGTCCACCACTGTGTCGAAGGTGCGCCATAAACGATGGTGCGTTCGAAGAAGTTGATGTTCAGACCGATCACCATCGGCATCAGACCCAGCGCGGTCGTCACGGATGTCAGCACGACGGGACGGAAACGCAAGGCCCCCGTGCGCAGCACCGCCTCGAGCGACGAGACACCCTTTGCTTTGAACTCGTTGAAGGTGTCGATCAGGATGATGTTGTTGTTCACCACGATCCCTGCCAGCGCGATCACCGCGATCCCGCCCATGACGACACCGAAGGGCCGCCCGGTGATCATCAGGCCCAGCAGCACCCCTGCGATCGAAAAGATGATCGCCGACATCACGATGGCCGACTGCCAGAAGCTGTTGAACTGCGTCAACAGGATCAGGAACATCAGCCCGATGGCCGAGAAGAAGGCACCGACAAGGAAGATCATCGCGTCCGCCTGATCCTCGGCCTCGCCGCCGAAGGCGACCTCGATCGAAGGCGGCAGGTCCAGCGTGTCGATGGCCGCCTGCAGGGCGATCGTCTGGTCGTTGGCCAGAACGCCCTGCGCGACATCCGCCGAGATCGTGATGGCGCGCTGCTGGTCGATGCGGGTGATCACGCCGCTGCGCGGTGCGGGATTGAAGGACACGAAGTTCGCGATCGGCACCAGCCCCGCACTGGTCGGCACGCGCAGGTTTTCAAGCTCGGCCAGCGTCCGGTCTCCGGCAGGAAAGCGCACGACGATATCGACCTCGCCATCTGTATCGTTGGGCCGATAATTCGCCACCGTGATCCCGTTCGTCAAAAGCTGCACCGCTTGCCCGAGAAGCGCGACATTGGCACCGCTGCGCGCGGCTTCGGAGCGGTCGACGCTAATCTGCCATTCCACCCCGGGGTTGGGGCGCGAATCGACGATATCGATGAAGCCGCCGATCCGGTCCATCTCGGCCAGTATCGCCACAACGGCGACCTCCTGTTCGGCAGGATCATTGCCGAGCACCTCGAGGTTGATCGGCTTGCCACCGCCCGGTCCGGCCTGCGAGGTCTGCACCTGCACGTCGATGCCGGGGATCAAGGCCATATCGGCGCGGATGTCTTCGGCGATCTGGACCACGGGACGGCGGGTATCCCATTCGGTCAGTTCCAGCTGCAGCGTCCCGATCACATCGCCGCTTTCGCTGGATGACCCCGAGCGGGCATAGATGCTGGCGATCTCGCTGTATCCAGTCAGCCGGTCCTCGACCTGCCGGACCAGCGCGTCCTGTTCGAAGACCGAAAAGTTGTCCTTGGCCCGCACCTCGACCTGCGCGTAGTCGGGTTCGACCTCGGGGAAGAAGGTCAGACCGTTCCCGAGAATTCCGTAGGCGATGAAAGACCCGATCAACGCGACGATAGCGAATGTCACCGTTGTCCATGGCCGCAGGATCGACCATTCCAGCACGCGGATATAGCCGCCCATGAAACCTGTCATCGTGCGCGGATCGCCGGTCTCGGCGGCGTAAAGCTGCGCCTTTGCCTTGGCGGTCTGCGGCTGGCGCTTGCCGATCAGGCCGCCGGTGACGGGGATGAACACCAGCGCCATGAACAGCGACGCGGCCAGCGTGAAGATCACGGTGATCGGCAGGAATTTCATGAACTCGCCCACGACCCCCGACCAGAAGAGCAGCGGAAAGAACACGCAAAGCGTCGTCGCGGTCGAGGCGATGACCGGCCATGCCATCCGCTTGGCGGCCGCCGCGTAGGCCTCTTTCGGGGATTGCCCCTCGTGCAGGTAGCGGTCGGCCAGTTCCACGGTGACGATCGCCCCGTCCACCAGCATTCCCACCACAAGGATCAGCGAGAAAAGCACGATGATGTTCATCGTGTAGCCAAGGAAATAGAGCATCGCCACGCCGGTCAGGAAGGCCCCTGGGATCGCCATGCCGACCAGCAGCGAGGACCGCAGGCCCAGCGCATAGACGACCACGATCATCACAAGGATGATCGCGGCGATGACATTTGCCTCCAGATCGGAAAGCATCGACTTGACCGTCTCGCTTTCATCCAGCGTAAAGCGGATTTCGACGTTTTCGGGCCAATCGGCCTGAGCGCGGGCGATGACCGCGCGGACCTCTTCGACGGTTTCGATGATGTTGGCGCCGACGCGCTTTTTGACCTCAAGCGCCAGCGCGGGCTGGCCGTCGATGCGGGCAAAGCCGGTGGGGTCCACGAAGGTGCGGCGGATCGTGGCGACATCGGCGAAAGTCACGACCGTCTGCCCGCGGACAAGGATCGGCAAATCCATCACGTCTTCGTTGTTTTCGATCAGACCCGGCACCTTCAGCACCAGTCGCCCCGCTTCGTTTTCAATGGCGCCTGCGGCGATCAACTGGTTGTTCGACGAGATCGAATTGATCAATTCGTCGAAGGTGATGTTGTAGGTCTCGAAGACCGTGGGGTCGATCAGCACCTCCAGCAATTCGGTCCGTTTGCCGCCCACATCGACCTCAAGCACGCCACCCAGCGCCTCGATCCGGTCTTGCAGGTCTTCGGCCAGCGCGTTCAGAGTGCGCTCGGGCACGGGACCGGACAGGATCGCGGTCAGGATCGGGAACAGCGCGGTGTTGATCTCGGTAACGACGACGGTGGCGTCAGAGGGCAGATCATCCTCGACCTTGTCGGCGGCCTCGCGCACGTCGGCAAGGGCGACTTTCGCGTCGAACCCCGGCTCGAACTCAAGCTGCACGCTGGCGCGGCCTTCGCTGGCGGTCGAGGTCATTTCCCGCAACCCGTCGAGCGAGGCGAATTCCGCCTCCATCGGGCGGGCCAGCACAGCCTCGGCGTCTTGTGGCGAGATGCCGTCGACCGAGGCCGACACATAGACAACCGGGATCGGGATTTCGGGGTTACTTTCCTTCGGGATCGCGATGTAGGCAAGCGATCCCACGGCAAGCAGGAACGCAAACAGCAGCAAGGCCACCTTGCTGCGGTTGAATGCGGCGTCGATCAGCGTTTTCATCCGTCAAGTCCCGCCTGCAATGCGGCCCCCTCTATTTGCGGGGAAACAAGGTCGCCCGCCTGCACAAATCCCTGTCCGACCGTGATGATATCGGCATTGTCGGGCAATCCGGTCACCCAGATGCCATCCGTCTGTGCCCGCACGATCGAGACCAGCGAGAAAGCGACGCGGTTGTCCGCGTCCACCGTCTTGATCCCCAGTTCACCCGACGACCCCAGCGACAGAATCGCAGGCGAGATGAAATGGCCGCGCGCCGTGCCTGTCGGCAGGATCACCCGGGCGCTCAGGCCCGCGGGCATCACACTTTGCGGATTGTCGATGGTGACCTCGACGCGGAAGGTGCGGGTCTGCTGGTCGGCATTGCCGCCGATGAAGCTGACCTTGCCCAGACGCTCTTCGCCGGTGATGAAGATCACCTGCGCATCCTGCCCGACCTCGATCCGCGACAGCGCCTGTTGCGGCACCTGCACCACCACCGACAAAGGGTCGTTGTCCAGAACCTCGGCCACGATGACGCCGCTGTCGACGAATTCGCCGACATCAAGCGTAAAGTCGTTCAGGCGTCCGGCGAAAGGTGCCCGAATGACGGTGTTGCCCAGCATTTCCTCGGCGGCGGTCAAAGCGGCCTCGGCGGCGGCCTTGGCGGCACGCGCCTGTGTGACGCGGTCTTCGGTCGCGACACCGCGCCCCTGCAATTCCAGCGCGTTGTTCAGATCACGGGTAGCCTGATCAAGCTGGGTGCGGGCCTGCGTCAGCTGCGCCTGCATTGTCGTCGCATCCAGACGGCCAAGCTCTTGCCCCGCCTCGACGTAGGCACCGCGCCGGGCGCTGACCGAAACGACCCTGCCTGCAGCCTCGGTCGGGATCCGCGAGATCCGGTCAGGCTCGGACTGGCCTTCGGCGCTAAGGACAAGCTGCACGTCCTGCGCGACGGATGGCCGAACCGCAACACTGATCGCCTGTTCTTGGGGCGCCGCAACGGTATCTTCGACGCCCGTTCCCGAAGCCGGGTTGACGTAACCGCTACCCATCCAGCCGACCAGCAAGACGACCAGCAGCATGGCGACCCACTTTGACCGCCCCGCCCCCTTGTCGCCATCAAAACTGAGCTTGCCTGTCAAATCAGGCGGTGTTTCACCGGACATCTGAAAGTTCCTCGAAAATCATCTTTTCGGCACGTCGCCGAATGTTGAGCGCTAACTAAGCCTTTTGGGCAGCATTTGCTAGCTCAGCCGACATGTACCCGGCAGATAGTCGCGGCATCCGTCAAGGCAACCTGACGCCAGACATATCACCGCGATGACATCACGTCACGCACATCGGGGATCAGCCCGTCCGACTGTATGCGGCGCGCGGCAGTCGTTGAAATTGCGCAGGGAATGCTGATAAGCCAACCTGCGTCTGAAAGCGCAGGCCATAGATGGTTGCGTTCTGCGCGACAGGGGGTGCCGCAGATGAAAATCGGTGTGATTGCGGATGATTTCACGGGGGCGTCGGATATTGCCCTGACCCTCGCCGAAGGAGGCATGCGCACCGCGCAATTCGTGGGCATCCCCGATGGCCGTATCGACATCGACGTCGAGGCGGGCGTTGTGGCGCTTGCATCCCGGACGATCCCTGTCGCCGATGCGGTGCAGCAAAGCCTTGCCGCCTGTGACTGGCTGATCGGACAGGGGGCGGAACAGATCGTCTTCAATATCCCGACGCCATGCGACATCGGCGATGCAGGCAACATCGGACAGGTGGCCGAGGCGCTGGCCGAACGGCTGGATGCCAATCAGGTCATGGTCTGCCCGGCCTCTCCGGTCAACGGGCACGGCGTCCACAGGGGGCATCTCGTCCTCGGCGATGTGCAGCTGAACCAAGGCGGGACGCAGGATCATCCGCCGACCCCAAGGACCGGTCCCGACCTGCGCCGTCTTTTGGCGCAGCAGACAGGCTGGCCGGTTGGCCACATTCCTTTCACCGTGGTCGCAAACGGGGCGCAGGCCATCGTCGCGGCATTTGCCGCGCAACCGACGATGCACATCGTCGATGCGATCACCGATGCCGAGATGCATGTCATCGGGAAGGCCGCAGCGGGGCGCAAATTGATCGTCGGCGGGTCCGCCATCGCGCTTGGGCTTCCCGCCAACTTCGGCAAGACCCCGACCCAACCCGCATGGGACCCCGTGATCGGGCGCGGGGTGGTGTTGTCGGGATCGTCCAGCCGCGCGACGCGTGAACAGGTGGCGCGGTTTTGCAAGCAGGCACCCTCGCACGACATCAGCGCCGAGGCTGTCATGCAAGGCGGGGTCTCTGCCGCCGGCCTTGCCGATTGGGTGCTGGCACAGGACAGCGCGCCGCTGGTCTTTTCCTCTGTTGATCCTTTGGTTGTCGCAAAGGCAGATGAGATTTACGGCCGCGACGCCCTCGCCCCGAGAACCCAAGCCCTTTTTGCAGAACTTGCCGCGATCCTGATTGCGCGCGGCGTCAGGCGGATCGTCGTCGCGGGCGAAGCGACGTCAGCTGCGGTCGTCAAGGGGCTGAAGGCGGATGTGCTGCATATCGGGCCAAGGGTGGCCGCAGGGTGTCCGGCGGTCCGTTCGGGCGATATCGCCCTGGCCCTGACATTCGACAACTGCGGTGCCGAGGATCTCTTTGCCAAAGCCCTGCACGATCTGGGACGCGACCCCTAAGCGAAGCGACCGCCAATCCACAGGGCCCGCTCTGGATCACGACGGGGCACCTGCCGCCTCAGGCGCGGAACCCCTGGGGTATCCGGTCCACACCATCCAACAGCAGATCGGCCATGACCTCGCCCACCTTGGGGGCCATGCCGAAACCGATCTTGAAACCACCGTTGGCGATGTAGTCGCCGGTTCTTGCGGGATGGGTCCCAAGGACCGGCGACCGGCTCTGGCTGCGGGGGCGGACACCGGCCCAGCGCGCGATGACCGGCGCGCCTGCAAGGACAGGAAAGGCAGCAAGGGCGCGGGCAAGCACCGCGTCAAGCTGTGCATCGGTCGTGTCGGGCGCGTCAAACTCCCGCTCGGAGGTCGAGCCGATGGCCACGGTCCCATCCCGATGCGGAATGATATGCAGCGCATCGGCGAAAAGCTGCGGGCTGCCGGCTGCGTCAAACCGCAAGAGCGCCGCCTGACCCTTGACGCCGTTGCCGCCGACCTCTTTCATCCCCACCCAGCCTGTCGCCCAGAGGGTCTTGCCTTCGGTCGGGCCGCACTTGACGATCTCTCCGCCCAAGCCGACGACCGCGCGTGCCAGCGCCTGCGTGGCCTTGCGCGGCTGGATCAGGGCCGAGAGCGTATCATGCACCACAAGGCCGGTCGGCGATGGTGGCATCCAGCGGCTTTCACCCATCGGCACCACCTGCCAGACGGCCTTGCCTTGCCACAAGTCTTTGGCCGTTTCCGCCCGCGCGCGCGCCAGATCAACGGCGCGCTCATCGGCCAAGGGCTGCAACCGCCCCGACCGCAGATAGCCCGCATCCATCCCTGCGCTCCGGCAGACATCCGCCCAGAAACCTTCAGCCATGATCAGGCTTTCGAATTGGAACGCCTTCTTGTCGTTCCAGTTCTCGGGCACATGCGGGGCAAGCGCGCCGACGATGCCGCCGCTCGACCCGGCACCGACGCCGTAGGGGTCGATCACCCGCACCCGCGCGCCACGCGACGCGCAGGCATAGGCCACCGAAAGACCAAAGACCCCTGCCCCCATGACCGTTACATCGACCGTTGTCATTCCGTGCGGTTCCCCCCAAAGATGGCCTCGGTTTAAGGCAGGGACGCATGACAGGCCAGAGCGCAGAGATCGACTGGAAAGGCGGCGTGCCCATCGCCCGCCTTTTCGACGACCCCTATTACTCGCTCGACAACGGTCTGGACGAGACGCGGCATGTGTTTCTGGCCGGCAACGATCTGCCGGCGCGATTTGGCGGCGATTTCCGGATCGCGGAACTGGGATTCGGGACGGGGTTGAATTTCCTTGTCACCTGGGCCGCATGGGAGACGGCGGGCAAGCCCGGCGCGCTGACCTTCACCTCGTTCGAGGCCTTTCCGATGCCGCATGACGCGATGGCCGAAGCTGTCGCGCATTTCCCGCAGATCGCCCCCTTTGCAAAGATCATGCTGGCGAACTGGCAGGCAGGCGACGGGCCGACCGCGCTGGGCGAGGGCCTGACACTCGACGTTATCCTCGGCGATGCCCGCGTGACGGTGCCGGAGTGGCAGGGCCGCGCGGATGCATGGTATCTCGACGGTTTCTCGCCCGCCAAGAACCCCCAGTTATGGGAGCCATCGCTGATCCGCGCGGTAGGCCACCGCACGAAACCGCAGGGCACCGCCGCGACCTATAGCGCTGCAGGCCATGTGCGCCGCGCGTTGGAGGATGCGGGTTTCACCGTCACCCGCGCCCCGGGCTTTGGCCGCAAGCGCCATATGACGACAGCAAGGATGACCCATGCAGACTGACACCCGCCTCGGCATTCTCTTGATGACGGCGACGACCTTCGTCTTTGCGGTGCAGGACGGCATCTCGCGGCATCTGGCCGAGAATTACAACGTCATCATGATCGTGATGATCCGCTACTGGTTCTTCGCGGCCTTCGTGATCAGCATCGCCAAGCGGCAGGCGGGGTCGATCCGTGCCGCCGCCGCGACCAGCCAGCCGATCCTGCAAATCACGCGCGGCACGCTGCTGGCGCTGGAAATCTGCGTGATGGTCAGCGCCTTCGTGCTGCTGGGCCTTGTGGAAAGCCACGCGATTTTCGCCTGTTATCCGCTGCTGATCGCCGCCCTGTCCGGGCCGGTCCTGGGCGAGCAGGTCGGCTGGCGGCGCTGGGTCGCCATCGGGATCGGCTTTGTCGGGGTGCTGGTGATCCTGCAACCGGGCTTTGCGGTGTTTTCGCCCGCTGCGATCGTGCCGCTTGTCTCGGCGCTGATGTTCGCGCTTTACGGTCTGCTGACGCGCTATGCCGCGCGGCAGGACACGACCGCCACGTCTTTCTTCTGGACCGGGGTATCAGGGGCCGTGGTCATGACGGTCATCGGTGTCTGGTTCTGGGAACCGATGAGTGCCGGAAACTGGGTCTGGATGGGCGCGCTTTGCATCACCGGCGCGTCGGGCCACTGGCTTTTGATCAAGACCTACGAAGTGGCCGAGGCCAGCGCCGTGCAGCCCTTCGCCTATCTGCAACTGGTCTTTGCCTCGATCATCGGGATCACCCTGATGGGCGAGACGCTGCGGCCCAATGTGGCATTGGGCGCGGCGATTGTCGTCGGCGCAGGGCTGTTCACGCTCTGGCGGGCCCGCAAGGTGGCCTAGCGGGACGGGCGCGCGATGGGGCGAAGGTCGGGCGCGCTTGCGCCCGGCGCCGCGGGGCGGGCGACGGGGCGGAACACCGGCTTTTCACCCAAAAGAAAGCGCGTGAACGCGACCGGTCCGGTCTGTCCTGTCAGCCGCGCCTGATAGATCGGCAGGCTTTCGGTGACACGCTGGACGTAGTTTCGCGTCTCGCGGAAGGGGATATGCTCGATCCAGTCGATCACATCCATCTCGCGCAGGCGCGGGTCGCCGCGTTCCTCGATCCATGCCTTCGGGCGGCTTGGACCCGCGTTATAACCCGCCGCGATCATCACCGGCGTCGGGCCGAATTCGTCCGTCAGGTAGGCCAGATACGCCGCACCCAGCATCGCGTTGTATTCCCAGTCCGCCGTCAGCCGGGCGCGGGAATAGGGCAGGTTCAGCCAGCCCGCCACTTCCTCGGCGGTTGCGGGCATGACCTGCATCAGGCCCAGCGCCCCGACGGGGCTGCCGATGGTGACGTTGAACTCGCTTTCGCGCCGCGCGATGGACAGGGCGAGCGCCGGATCGACGGGCAGGTCCATCTCGGCCAGATCATGCAGCGGATAGTAGATCTCGGGGATCAGGATATCGCGCGTCACGGCCGTCTTGCCAAGCAGCAGCGCGTAGTAGTCTTCGTCGATCGACGACAGATAGGCCCCGAGTGCCGCGATCCCGCCTGCATCCATCTCTTGCCCGAGTGCGGCGATGAAGGTCACGGCCGCACCGCGTTCCCCGCCCGCCAGCAGGATCAGCGCCGCGCGCACCACCGGATCGTCAAAGACCGGATGGCCCGCCCATGCGATCTCTGCCCCTGCCAAAGCAGGCTGCAAGGGTCGGCCGATTTTCTCGGAGGCCAGCAGCCCGTAAAAGCTGGTCTGGTGTTCCGCCCCCGCACCATAGGCGCGGGCGGCGGCGTCGATCTCGCCCTTCACCTCGTAGGTGCGCCCGATCCAGTAGTGCATCCGCCCCAGCGAGATCGGACCGCTGGAAGCGCGCAAGCCGTTCTCGAAATGCGCCCGCGCGGTGACCGGATCGCCCAGATAGGTCAGCGCGACATAGCCTGCGAGCCATTCCAGATCGACGTAGGATTCGCCCTCTGTCAGGAAGTGGCCCGTGGCGAGGGCATAGGCCGCATCGGCCCGCCCCTCGCGCATTTCCCAGCGGGCAAGGATGCGGCGGTAGCCCGACCAGCGGAAGGGCTCGCCCATGGCCTCGGCGCTGGTGGAGCGCTCGCGCAGCATCGCGACCGCCTCGGTCAATTCGCCACGGCTGGCCAGCCAGTTGAACCGGTCGTAGGCCAGCCCCGCGTCGGACCGCAGCGCCTGTGGAACGGCGGAAACAAGGGCGGCAAGGTCCGATGCGCGGGTCAGATAGCCGATGCGGGCCGCGGCCAAGGCGCGCTGATCGTCGGGCAGCAAGGGCAGCATCCGTTCTGCCTCGGCACGGCGGGACCGCCAGAGCAATTCCTGCACGCGGGCGACATGATGCGGGGCAAGGATATCGCCGAAGGCCGCGACCATGGCGCTGTGACCCTCTTCGGTCAGGCGCAGGTTGATCCATGCCTCGCGCAACACCGCGTTGGCACGGTCGATCTGGCCCGACGCCATCAGCGCCTCGGCCAGCCGCACAGCCCCTTCACCGGTCTGCGGGGCGTTGTCGCCGAACCATGCGATCACCTCGGCAGGGTCATGGCCTGTCTGGATGGTCAATTCACCGGCCGCGCGGACTTGCGCCATGCCGGGCCAATCGGGATGCCTGGCCGAAAACCGCTGATGGTCTGCAAAGGTGCCTTCGCCATCCCGCAAGCGCAGCCATTCGACCACATCCGCCGTCAGCGGATCGACAGCGGCGGCCAGCGCGCGGGCGGTGTCCCAGCTTTCGCTGCCCATGGCGACAGCGGCCGCACTTGGCGCGGGCACCTCTTGCGCCGTGCCAGCACTTGCCAGCCCCAGGATCAGGGCGATTGACGGGATCATCCGCATTTTGCTGCTCTTGCTCTCGTTTCCACACAAACTAGCCAAGACCTGCGACCGCGCAACTCACATTCGCGGCAATCGGCAAGGTTGCGGGCACAGATTGTCGGCATCAAGGGCTTGTGAGGGCGGGCTTTGCGCACTAGGTTCCGCGCGATTTGTCAGGGGCCGCTCAGGGCCGACAACAAGAAGGAAGCGTGCCATGTTCAAGGGATCACTCCCCGCTCTCGTCACGCCGTTTGCGGACGGCAAAGTCGATATTGCCGCGCTGAAGAAACTTGTGAACTGGCATATCGCGGAAGGCAGCCATGGTCTGGTCCCCGTGGGCACGACAGGCGAAAGCCCGACGCTGACCCATAACGAGCATGATCTGGTGGTCGAGACCGTCATCAACGAGGCTGCGGGCCGCATCCCCGTCATCGCCGGTGCCGGATCGAACAACACCGCCGAGACCGTGCGTCTGGTCAATGCCGCCAAGGCCGCAGGGGCCGATGCGGCGCTTGTCGTGACACCCTATTACAACAAGCCCACACAAGCCGGGCTGATCGCCCATTTCACCGCTGCCGCCGACTGTGGCCTGCCGATCATCATCTACAATATCCCGCCCCGCTCGGTCATCGACATGACGCCGGACACGATGGCCAAACTTGCCAAGCACGAGATGATCGTCGGCGTGAAGGATGCCACCGCCGATCTGTCGCGCGTGCCTGCCACGCGGCTGCGCTGCGGGCCGGATTTCATCCAGCTATCGGGCGAGGATGCCACGGCGCTGGGGTTCAACGCCCATGGCGGGATGGGCTGCATCTCGGTCACGGCGAATGTCGCGCCCAGACTGCTGTCCGAGTTTCAGGCAACCACTCTGGCGGGCGATTATGCCACGGCGGTCACACTGCTCGACCGGTTGATGCCCCTGCACGAGGCGATCTTTACCGAGCCGGGCGTGGCGGGTGCGAAATACGGGCTGTCGCTTTTGGGGATGTGCAGCGCCGAGGTCCGCTCGCCCCTGACCGACCTGACCGACGCCACCAAGGAAAAGGTCAGATCGGCGATGGTCCATGCGGGCCTGTTGAACTGACCGACAAAAGGCGGGCGCAAGGCCCGCCTTTTCGCTATGTGCCCGTCCCGACCTGCACGGGCTTGAACCACGTATTGTTCAATCGCCACAGACCGAAGGCCAGCGGGATCGCGGCCAGACCACCGACCACATAGGCCAGCGGCTGGTCATGGAAGGACTCGAACATCTGCGTATAGGCGTGGATGCCCGCAAAGGTCATTCCGGCATTGAACAGGCCGCGCTGATTGCGGAGGGCCGCAAAGATGATCAGGCCCGCAAGGACAATCGCCCAAAGGATCGCATAGAGGTTGTCACTGATCGTGATGGCCGAGGCTTCAAAGGCGTCGATGGCATCCCAATAGGCATCCCAGTCGCCATCGAAGGCAGTGCGGCTCGCCTGTGGTCCCCAGATATGGCTGCCGACCACGTCGCCCCAGAGACTGCCGACAAGCGCGCAGAGGTTGGCCACGATGAATGCCATGATCAGAAGGATCCCCGCCTGTTTGCGCAGGACGTCGCCTCCGCGCCGGATCGCCCAGAAACAGGCCAGCATCAGCAGGGCCATCAGCAAAATGCTGAGTGTCGATTCCGGCGAATAGAACACATAGGCCGCGTGGAAATAGAAGGTGCCGGTGTCGAGTATCTGTGCAAAGGGGACAATGGCCAGCGCCGTGATGAAACGGATATCCAGCAAGGCACCCAGGCCGACAAGGACAGCCGCCGCGTAAAGGTTGATGAACGGCATCGGCCAACCGGACAGGTCGAAGAGTTGCGCCGTCGTGTAGACACCGACCATGTGCATCGCGATGCCCATCGTCAGCGCCGCACCATAGGCGAAGCGCAGTTGCGTCAACCCGCTCAGAAACCGCCAGATGAACAGGGCCGATATTCCCAGACCCAACAGCAGCAGCCATGGCCCCGCGATATCGCGCAGTCTGTCCGCGATCTCGATCCCGCCGCCGGCGATCAACATGCCGGCCCCGATCACCGCGCTGGCATTACCGAACATCCGGTAAAGCGCGTCGGCATAACGCAAGATCGCAAGGCCACCGCCAAGAAACAGCCCGCCACAGATCGCGACACTAAGCGGTGTGCCCAGATAGAAGACCAGACCCAGGGTCGCCGCAACGATCCCGCCGATCAGCAGCGTGTTGACGCTAAGCGCAACCATGGCGGCGCGTGCGCGGGATTGGATCTCATGTGCCTGATGGTCATCGATGACGCCATCGGCGACCAGTTTTCCGGTGTCAGCTACATAGTACATCGAGGACTCCTGTCATTCCTTCCCTCAGGCTACACGATAAATGAACATCGTTCAAGAACAAAGTTCACGCCACGATCCAGTCCGGCCCATAGGCCAGCTCCGCACATCCGCCGAAACTTGCGGCGCGCGCCAGTTCGGCCTGCAGGGCCGCGATCCGGCCCTGACCCATCCTGACGCCCGCTTCGGGCCAGAAGGCCCGCACGGCCAGCACCGCGCCCTCGCGCTTCATGTCGATCCTGCCGATCAGGCGGTCGGCCTCCATCACGGGAAAGACGTAATAACCGTAGGTCCGTTTCGGCTCGGGGACGAAAATCTCGATCCGGTAGTGAAAGCCGAAGAGACGTTCTGCCCGCTTGCGGTCGCGCAAGGCCGGATCGAAGGGCGACAGGATGCGCACGCGCGGCAGCGGTTCGGGAACGGGCCGATCCGGCAGGTCGGGCCAGGCATACGACCGCCGCAGTTTGCCATCGACGCAGGTGATGTCTATCTCGATGATCCGCCCTTCGGCAAGCGCGACCCTGCACCAGTCCTTGGCCTCGGCAGGGGTGATGTGGTCCCAGAAGGCCGCAAGCTCGCCGCTTGTCGCAAACCCCAGCCGGTCGAGCGCACCGGCGCAGCACCATTCTATTGTCTCGGCGACGTGGTGACGGCGGTTCAGGTGTTCCGCCGGGATGACCCGTTCGGTCAGGTCATAGACCTTGGTGAAGCCGTCCCGCCGCAGGACCGAAACCTGACCCGACCGCCAGAGGTATTCCAGCGCCGTCTTCGACGGATGCCAGTCCCACCAGCCGCCCTTGCCCCGGCTTTCGTCCGTTCCGACCTCGCCCGAGGTGCAGCAGCCGTTGTCCGAGATATGCCGCAACACCTGATCGATCTTGGCGTGGAACTCTTTCCCGCGCCAGCTTTCCCATCGGCTGGCCAGCCGTGCGGCGTCGCGGGTAAACCGCAGGCGCCAATGGGCGAAGCTGTCGATCGGGATCGTCGCGGCATCATGTGTCCAATGCTCGAACACCCGCCGGTCGCGGTGCAGCAGATGATGCAACGCCTGTGGCCGGTATTGCTGGCGGCGCGACCACAGGATCAGGTCGTGGGCGCGGGCGAAGGTGTTGACACTGTCAAGCTGGACAAAGCCCAGACCCTGAATGACGCCGTTCAGGTCATCGCCCTTTCCTGCCCCGGACGGGCGGTCGATCAGCCCGTGCCTGTCCAGGAAGATGCGCCGCGCATCCAAGTTGGAAATGACCGGAATTGTCATCCTCTGCTGGGCCTCTCTTACCTGCGCATGGCCGCCACGGCCCTTGTGCCAGAGCCAGCCTTGGCCTATCTCAGCGCGACTATGGCCAAGAAACCGGAAAACAAAAACTACAAAGTCGTCGCCGAGAACCGGCGCGCGCGGTATGATTTCGCGATTGAAGAAGACCTCGAGGTCGGCATCATCCTGCACGGATCCGAGGTGAAATCCCTGCGCGAAGGCAAGTCGAATATCGCCGACAGCTATGCATCGGTCGATGACGGCGAGCTTTGGCTGACCAACGCCTATATCGCCCCCTATGACCGCGCCATGTTCAGCCATGAGGAACGCCGCAAGCGCAAGCTGCTGGCCAGCAGGCGCGAGGTGGCGCGGCTCTGGAACGCGACCAAGCGCGAGGGCATGACGCTGGTGCCGCTGGTGATGTATTTCAACGACCGCGGCCTGGTGAAACTCAAGATCGCGGTGGCCAAGGGCAAGAAGACCCACGACAAGCGCGAAACCGAGGCAAAGCGCGACTGGGGCCGGCAGAAGCAGCGGCTCTTGCGCGAGCGCGGCTAGTGTGGTTGCGTCGGGTGCCTTCGGCGAGGATATTTGTGGGCCAATAATGACAGGTGTTTGCGCCCGGCGAGGCTTGTTTTGCACCGGGTTGCGCGGTAGGGCAGTGCAGATGTGAAACGAGGTGCACCCGTGACCCCTGCCACGCAAGATGATCCCAAGACGCTGGTCAGCACGACCTGGCTGAAGGCACACCTCAAGAATCCCGATCTGCGGATTTTCGATGCCTCGTGGTATCTGCCCGACATGGGCCGTGACGCGCAGGCGGACTATGCCGCCGGACATATCCCGGGCGCGCGGTTCTTCGATATCGACGCGATCAGCGACCACCGGTCCGAGCTGCCGCATATGGCGCCACCGGTCGAAAAGTTCATGAGCCGGATGCGCGCGATGGGTGTCGGCGACGGGCATCAGGTGGTGGTCTACGATGGCAGCGGTCTGTTTTCGGCCGCGCGTGTCTGGTGGCTGTTCCGGCTGATGGGCCAGAAGAACATCGCGGTGCTGGACGGCGGCCTGCCCAAGTGGACGGCGGAAGGGTTGCCCCTGACCACCGAACCGCCGGTGATCCGCGACCGCCACATGACGGTGAAGGTCGAAAGCCACCGCAGCCGCGATGTGACCGAGGTCGCCCGCGCGGCGAAGCTGGGCGATCATGAGATCATCGATGCCCGCGCTCCCGCCCGTTTCCGTGGCGAGGCGCCCGAACCGCGCGAGGGTCTGCGCGCCGGTCATATCCCCGGTTCCCGCAACGTCTTTTACAAGGACCTGCTGAACGCGGACGGCACCATGAAAGCGCCTGACGCCCTGCGTGCTGTCTTCACGGGCGCGGGCGTCGATCTGGACAAACCCGCCATCACGACCTGCGGGTCCGGGGTGACCGCCGCGATCCTGTCGCTCGCCCTTGAACGGATCGGCAAGACCGATCATTCGCTGTATGATGGCTCATGGTCCGAATGGGGCATGTACGCCGACCTTCCCATCGCAACCGGAGCCTGAGAGATGCTGGAAAACCTTTCCGCCCAACCTGCCGACAAGATCCTCGCACTGATGGCGACCTACAAGGCCGATCCCCGCGCCGACAAGGTCGACCTCGGGGTCGGCGTCTACAAGGATGCAACCGGCAACACGCCCGTGATGCGCGCCGTGAAAGAGGCCGAACGCCGGATTTTGAACGACCAGACCACCAAGGCCTATACCGGTCTGGCGGGCGATCCCGAATTCAGCGCGGTGATGAAGGACCTTGTCCTGGGTGACAGTGTCCCTGCCGAGCGGGTCGCCGCTGTCGCGACCCCCGGTGGCACCGGTGCCATCCGGCAGGCGCTGGAACTGATCAAGCTGGCCGCCCCCCGTGCGACGGTCTGGCTGTCGAACCCCACCTGGCCGAACCACCCGTCGATCATCAAATACCTCGGCATGAAAATGGCCGAGTACCGTTATTTCGACAACACGACGCGCGGCGTGGATTTCAAGGGGCTGATGGCCGATCTGGACAAGGTTGCCGAAGGCGACGTGATCCTGCTGCACGGCTGCTGCCACAACCCCACCGGTGCCAACATGACCTATGAACAGATGGCGCAGATCATCTCGCTGATGCAGACGAAGCGCGCCGTGCCGATGGTGGACATCGCCTATCAGGGCTTTGGCGACGGGCTTGCCGAGGACGCCAGGATCACCCGCCAGATCGCCAGCAGCTTTGACAATTGCCTGATTGCGGCGAGTTGTTCCAAGAACTTCGGCATCTACCGCGAGCGCACGGGCATCCTGATGGCTGTGGCGAAAGACGCCGACCAGAAGGCGCTGGCGCAACAGAACCTCGCCTTTCTGAACCGCCAGAACTATTCCTTCCCGCCCGATCATGGGGCGCGCATCGTGACGACGATCCTGAAGGACCCCGCCCTGCGCGCCGATTGGGAGGCGGAACTGGAAGAGACCCGCAACGGCATGCTGGCCCTGCGCAAGCAGCTTGCCGATGAATTGCGGCGTCTGACGAACAGCGACCGTTTCGATTTCCTCGCCCATCACCGCGGCATGTTCAGCCGTCTAGGCACCACCCCCGAGATGGTCGAGAAACTGCGGGCCGATCACGGGATTTACATGGTGGGCGACAGCCGGATGAATATCGCGGGGCTGAATGCGGGGACCGTGCCGGTTCTGGCCAAGGCGATCGTGGACGCGGGTATCTAGGTTTCCGCTTGGGTCTTGTTGCAACGCAGCGTCCCGCGATGCTGCGGCTGCGAAAACATGCTTGCGGGTGGATGCGCAATAATCTACCCAAAGAGAAACGCTTTACGAAATAAAGATACCCAAAGGAACTGCCGATGTCCTTCCGCCTGCAACCCGCGCCGCCTGCCCGTCCGAACCGCTGCCAGCTTTTCGGCCCCGGATCGAACACCAGACTGTTTGCGAAAATGGCGGCCTCTGCGGCGGATGTGATCAATCTCGATCTGGAAGACAGCGTCTCGCCCTCGGACAAGGATGCGGCCCGCGCCAATGTCATCGCCGCGATCAACGAGGTGGACTGGAACACCAAATACCTTTCGGTCCGCATCAATGGCCTCGATACGCCTTACTGGTATCGCGATGTGGTGGACGTGCTGGAACAGGCGGGCGACCGGCTTGACCAGATCATGATCCCCAAGGTGGGCTGTGCGGCGGATGTCTACGCCGTGGATGCGCTGGTCACCGCCATCGAACGCGCCAAGGGGCGCAGCAAGCCGATCACTTTCGAGGTCATCATCGAGAGCGCCGCCGGCATCGCCCATGTCGAGGACATCGCCGCCAGCAGCCCGCGTCTGGCCGCGATGAGCCTTGGAGCCGCCGATTTCGCCGCCTCGATGGGGATGCAGACGACCGGCATCGGCGGGACGCAGGACAACTATTACATGCTGCAGGGCGGGACGCGGCATTATTCCGATCCGTGGCATTGGGCGCAGGCAGCGATCGTGGCGGCCTGCCGGACCCATGGCGTGCTGCCCGTGGATGGACCTTTCGGTGATTTCAGCGATGACGAAGGCTATCGTGCGCAGGCGCGGCGGTCGGCGACCCTTGGCATGGTCGGCAAATGGGCCATCCACCCCAAGCAGATCGCACTGGCCAACGAGGTCTTCACCCCATCGGACGAAGCTGTGGCCGAAGCGCGTGAGATCCTGGCCGCGATGGAAGACGCCAAGGCCCGTGGCGAGGGGGCAACGGTCTACAAGGGCCGTCTGGTCGATATCGCCTCGATCAAGCAGGCCGAGGTGATCGTCAAGCAATCCGAGATGATCGCCGGCAACTGACCCCTTCCCGCCGTTGCACTCGGGCAGGCCATGGGCCATATATCCAAGACGTAACGGATGAAGGGCCACGCGCGCATGACGCAATATCTCGACTTCGAAAAACCGCTTGCCGAGATCGAAGGCAAGGCCGAGGAACTGCGCGCCATGGCGCGCGACAACCCCGAGATGGATGTCGAGAAAGAAGCGGCGGCGCTGGACAAGAAGGCCGGCGACCTGCTGAAGTCGCTTTATGCCGACCTGACGCCTTGGCGGAAATGTCAGGTGGCGCGGCATCCGCAGCGGCCCCATTGCAAAGATTATATCGAGGCGCTGTTCACCGAATACACCCCCCTTGCCGGTGACCGGAACTTTGCCGATGACCATGCGGTGATGGGCGGTCTGGCGCGGCTTGACGGCCATCCGGTGATGGTGATCGGCCACGAAAAAGGCGACGACACCAAATCCCGCATCGAACGGAATTTCGGCATGGCGCGCCCCGAGGGCTACCGCAAGGCCATTCGCCTGATGGAACTGGCCAACCGCTTTGGCATCCCCGTGATCACCCTTGTCGACACCCCCGGTGCCTATCCCGGCAAAGGGGCCGAGGAACGCGGCCAGTCCGAGGCGATTGCCCGTTCCACCGAAAAATGCCTCGCCCTCGGTGTGCCGCTGATCAGCGTCGTCATCGGCGAAGGCGGGTCCGGCGGGGCTGTCGCCTTTGCCACCGCGAATCGTGTCGCGATGCTGGAACACTCGATCTATTCGGTGATCAGCCCCGAGGGCTGCGCCTCGATCCTGTGGAAGGACGCCGAAAAGATGCGCGAGGCGGCCGAGGCGCTGCGGCTGACGTCGAAAGACCTGCATGAACTGGGCGTCTGCGACCAGATCATCCCCGAACCGTCAGGCGGCGCGCATCGTCACCGCGCCGAGGCGATCAAGTCGGTGGGCGAGGCGTTGAAAACAATGCTGACCGAGTTGCAGGACCTTTCGCCGGACAAGCTGCGCGCGGACCGCCGGAAGAAATATCTCGGGCTCGGGTCCAAAGGGCTGGCTGCCTAGGGCACCCTTACCACATGGTTTCCTTGGCGCGGTCCGCCCAAGCGGCGTCGTAGGCGGCACCGTCGAAACCGTCCTTCTGTTCGGCCAGAAGCGCGCCGATCGTCGGCAGATCGCCCGGCGCCTTGTCCCCCGACCAGATACCGGCCCGCATCAGCGCACGGGCGCATTGGCTATAGACCTCGGCCACGGTCACCACGATCACGCTGCGGGGTAGCTGGCCCTTGTCCTTGAAGCGACGGGTCAGCGCGGGGTCGAGCGAAACAACCGCCGTTCCGTTCACCCGGATCACGTTGTGCGAACCTGCGACAAAG
This sequence comes from Yoonia sp., assembly GCF_036770585.1. GTDB lineage: Bacteria > Pseudomonadota > Alphaproteobacteria > Rhodobacterales > Rhodobacteraceae > Yoonia. The sequence goes on from NZ_DAIPIW010000002.1 coordinate 28,156, forward strand.
AACATCAGACTGATCCGCCCGTCCTCGACGATATTGCGCAGCGTATCCATGCGGTTGTTGCCGCGCCAGTCGGGGATCAAGAGCGTCTTGTCGTCCGGCATCTGCGCCACCGGCCCGTCATCCCCACGCGGGCTGCCATCCGTGCCCTCTACGCCAACGGTCGAAATCACGCAGAGCCGCGACGCCATGATCCACTTGGCGTAAAGCGGGGTCAGCCGCGGGGCGACCTTGACCAGCGAGGCCTCGCTTGGCGCGCCATAGATCGCCTCGAGGTCCGCAACATCCCGCACGATGTGATCATCAGCCATGAAATCCCGCTTCCTTGTTCAGCCGTGCCGTTGTGCCTTCGACGTCCGCTTCGAGCCTTGCCATGAACTCGGGCACGTCGAGGCCGGGGGCGATGGGGGGCAGGAACTCGAACACGGCCGTGCCGGGCCTGCGCATCACGCCGCGCTTGGGCCAGAAGACACCGACATTGGTCGCGACCGGCACGCATGGTTGGTTCAGCTCTTTGTAAAGCGCACCGGTTCCGACCTTGTAGGGGGCCTTGACGCCCGGAGCGATGCGGGTGCCTTGCGGGTAGATGATCAACTGTCCGGGCTTGGCATGTCCGGCCTTCACATCCGCGACCATCTTGCGGATCGCCTGCCCGCGCTTGCCGCGGTCGACCGGAATACAGCCGATGCGCAACCCGAATTGCCCCACGACCGGCGCATATTTCAGGATCGACTTCATGATGAACTTGCCGCGCGGGACCGCGGAATAGATCATCAGCACGTCCAGAAAGCACTGGTGCTTGGGCGCGACCATACATTCCATCGTCGGCGGCGTGCCCCGATACTCGACCTTCAGGCCGATCATCCATGACGCGGCCCAGCGGATGTGGCGGCAATAGGCGTGACAGGCGGCAACGGCCCCGTCGGACGAGATGATCGCCGGGATCAGGAAAATGATCCCGTAGACCAGAACCATCACATACATATAGATGTTGAACAGCAGCGACCGGACCCACTGGATGGCGTCTGTCATGTCATTTCCCTCAGCTTGCCCATCGCTGCCGCGCGCGTCGCAGCGAAGGCGACGAGACCGGACAAAAGAGGCACGACCGCGACCCAGACCCACTCGGCCCCGGCAAGGCCGATGCCCAGGAACATGCCGTCGCGCGCATCGCTTTCCGGCAAGAGCATCACCACAAGCGCACCCAGCACAGCGCCGATGGCGGCCCCGAACAAGGCACGCAGGGTGTAGCGCCGCACAAAGGCGCGCGCGATGTAGACGTCCCGCGCACCGACCAGCCGCAACACGCGGATGACCTGCACATTGGCCGCAAGCGAGGCCTGCGCCGCCAGTGTGATCATCGCCGCAACAGTCGCCGCAATCAGCACGATCACCAAGGCGCTGACCAGACGCACGCGCGATGCGGCATCAAGCAGCGGGGCGCGCCATGCGCCATGATCATCGAGCACGGCCCCCGGGACCTCGGCGCTGAGGCGGGCCTGAAGTCCCTCGGCATCATACCCCTCACCACCCGCGATCACCTCGACCAGTTGCGGGATCGGCAGCGTGTCAAGCGGCAGGTCGGGTCCGAACCACGGGGCCAGCAGGGCCTGTTGTTCTTCGGGCGTCAGCGCGCGGGCGCGTTCGACACCCGGCGTTGTCTGCAGGACCTGCAAGGCGGCCCCGAGCATCGCATCCGCGTTGGCGGGATCTGCGGGCAGGCGCAGGGTCGCCGATTGCGCCAGTTCCTCGGCCCAGATGTCGGCGACGCGACCCGTCGTCAGCGAAATCGCCAGCGCGATGATCGCCAGAAACGCCATGGCCGCCGCGACGAAGACCGTCAGCCGCGCGGTCAGACCGGTCGGCGGAACGGCCCGATCCGCCTGTGGATCCCCCATGACCAGTTCCAGCAAGCCTTTCATAGATCCGCCCCCGCCTGCACCAACTGCCCGTCTTTCAGACGCGAGACCCGGGCGCTGACCTCGGTTTTCATCGCGCGGATCATCGCAAGGTCATGGGTCGCAATCAGCACCGTCTTGCCCATCTTGTTGAGTTCGACCAAGAGCTTCATCAGCCGCTGCGACATCTCCCAATCGACGTTGCCCGTCGGTTCGTCAGCCAGGATCACATCCGGCGACAGGATCACCGCCCGGGCAAGGGCTGCCCGCTGCCGCTCGCCCCCCGACAGTTCCGGCGGCCGTTGGTCAGCCTGCTTTGTGAGCCCCACCCACTTGAGAAGTTCCGGCAGGTTCTTGCCGGCTTCGGCATGGCGGCCCGAGATCGTCAGCGGCAGAACGATATTTTCGGCAATGCTCAGATGGTCGAGAAACTGGCAATCCTGATGCACCACGCCGATCCGCCGCCGCGCCAGCGCCACCTGATCGCGGTCAAGCCCTGCGGCATCCTTGCCGAATATCTGCACACGGCCGGTCTTGGCCTTCAGATCGGCATAGGCAAGCTTCAAAAGCGTTGTTTTGCCCGCGCCGGACGGCCCAGTCAGGAAATGGAACGTCCCCGGCGCGAGGCTGAGCGAAAGCTGAGACAACAGCATCGCCCCGCCATACCCGTATGAGACCTTCTGAAGTTCGATCACCGCTCTGCCCTTCTGTCATTGTGCTCTGTTCTGCCGAAATCGGCGTCAGGTTTCAATCGCAACTGCGTCCGGGTCTCCAAATCCTTTGCCTTTAACGCAGGCCTTGGTAACTTGGAGAAAATCAAATAATAATTCCGGGGCGTCACGGGCAGAAGGAAAAGACATGCGGCTCATTTGTCCAAAATGCGATGCGCAATATAACGTGGCCGATGACGCGATCCCCAAGGGGGGGCGCGACGTGCAGTGCTCGACCTGCGGGCATACGTGGTTCCAGACGGAAATGTCGCGCGTTCTTTCGCGGCCGGTGTCGCGGGTCCTGTCACGCCCGATCCCGACGGCGGTAAAGTCGGAACCGCGCGAGGCCGCGATGGCCACGTCCCGCGACGTGGCGGCCTATGATGTGCCGCACAAGCACAAGGAACCAAGCAAGGTCGATGGCCCGCGCCATCGTCCGGTGGATGAAAACATCGCAAGGATCCTGCGCGAAGAGGCAGGCCGCGAGCACGATGTCCCCGCCCCGACCAAGACCCAGACGCCGCCGCCGCCCAAAACCTCGGAAAGCAAGCCTGTGGCAGCGACTGTCGACAAGGATGAAACGCGGCAGCGCATCGCCAGCCTGACCGAGACCGAAGGCGGCACGCGGACGGGCGAAAAGCCGACGTTCGCGGCAGTGACCACAGGCAACCCGCGCGCGGTGCCAAGCCTGTCCGAGATCAACGGCGTGTTGCGCGCCCGCGAGAGCCATAGCGCCAACGCCGAACTGACCGAAGCCGAGCGGATCGAGGCCGTCCGCCGCCGTGGCTTCAGGCGCGGGTTCTTCACCGTGCTGTTGCTGTTTGCCGTGGCGATCATCCCTTACGTCCTGGCCGATGAGATCGTCGCGAACCTGCCGCAATCGCGCGAGACGATGACCGGTTACGTCATGGTTGTGGACCAGTTGCGCGTCACGATGAATGCCACGATTTCAGGCATCATCGAAAGTCTGCGCGCCCTGACCGGTCAGGGCTAGGCTGACCGACTGACCGACTTACCGACCGACCGACCTAGAATTGGTCCAACAGGCGGCGCAGATAGTCGCGTTCGATCTCGGGGCGGTCCTGTTCCGCTGAACGGCGGCGCAATTCGTCCAAAAGCTCTTCTGCACGGCGGTTGATATCGAGATTGCCCAGAAGGTTCTGGTCGGTGCCAAGCTGACCGGTATTGCCCATCTCGCGCCCCAGCGGATCGCGCTGGTTGCCGTCCCGACTGTTGGACGCCTGCCCCTGTTCGGCGCCCTGACCCGGTTGCGCGTTCTGATTTTCGGCCAGGGCCTGCCCAAGCTCGCGCATGCCGTTGCGCAGCGCATCCATCGCCTCGGCCTGACGGTCGATTGCCCCGGGCAGATCGCCCTCGCGCAGGGCCTGTTCGGCCCCGTCCATGGCACCTTCGGCACGGTCGAGCGACTGGCGGGCGGCATCGCCGGCGTCGCCCGGCAGATTGGGCAGACCTTCCCGCTGGCGCTGCAATTCCTCGCGCAGCGCCTGCTGGCGGTCGGCCAGTCCGCGCGCGTCGCCTTCGCCGCCCGCGCCATTGTCGCGCTCTTCGCCGCTGCGCGAGTCGTCACCGACGCCTTGCCCCTGACCTGACTGGCCACCCTGACCCGGCTGGTCGCCGCTTTGGCCCTGCTGGCCTTGCGGTTGTCCCTCGCTCTGGCCCTGGCCCTGTTGACCCTGCTGGCCGGGCTGGTTCCGCTCGCCACGCTGGCCTTCGCCCTGTTGCTGCAAATCACGGAACGCGTCGTCGGACAGATCTTGCTGATCACGCAGGGTTTCGGCCAGATCCTGCATCGACTGCTGGCCCGGGGTCTGCGGGCCGTCGCCGCCTTCACCTTGGGTCACGCGCAGGTTTTCCATCAACTGGTTCAGCTGGTCCATCAGCTCTTGCGCTTCGGCCATCCGGCCTTCCTGCATCAGCTCTTCGATCCGGTCCATCAGGGCCTGCAATTCATCCATGCCCATCGTCTGGCCCTGCTGGCCGTTGTCGGCCATATCCGTGCCATCGCCCGGCTCGGCCTGTTCGGCCAGCATCCGCAGATAATCATTCGTCGCCTCGCGCAGTTCCTGCATCAGTTCGGCGATTTCTTCGTCCGAGGCACCGTTGCGCATCGCCTCGGCCAGCCGTTCCTGCGCGCGGCGCAGGCGTTCGCGGGCATCGGCAAGGCGGCCATCCTCAAGCTGGATCGCAAGATCCCACATCGCCTCGACGATTTCGGCCTGCCCTTCGTCGGTCATGCCGAATTCGGCCATGTTGTCGAGCCGCCGGATGATGGTGCGCATCCGCAGATAGATGGTTTCGCTGGTAAAGAAGCCTTCGGGCTGGTTCGAGACCGCCCGCAGGATCTGGTTCACGCGGCGGGCGTTGGCCTTGGACCACATCAGGTCGCGGCGCTGTTCGATCACGGCGCGGGCCAGCGGCTGAAAGAAACGCCGCCCGGGCAGGATCAGGCTTTCCGGCTCGGAAACGCCCACCTGCCCTGCAGCATCCGTCACTTCGAGTAGCATCGTCACGGGCAGGTTGGCCAGCGGGTGCTGGCTCAGATCGTCGATCAGCGTCTCTTCGAATTCTTCGCGATTGCCGGTAAAGGGCATCGGCAGATCCAGCACCAGCGGTTCCATCGGGTCGGGATCAATCGTCAGGCCGTGGCGGCGATCCACCGCCGTCAGATCAAGCGTGATCGTGGCCGTGCCGAAATCCACGCCATAGTCGTCCGACGCCGCGAAGGGTTGCGACATCTCGCCCATCGCGTCCGCCTCGATCGGGGCGGTCAGTGCGACGGTCGGCGGTATGTCGTCGATGGCGGTGATCTGCCACGCGGTTTCGGTGGGACCGAGGATCGACAGGGTGCCGGACTGCGTGATCTCGAACTCTTGCTGCGGGTCTGATGCCGGCGCGACCTCTCCGGTGCGGCCCGACACGGTTTCGGCCACGGTCAGCGCACCGACCTCGCCGTAAAGGCGCAAGGTCACCTGACTGCCCACAGGCACGCGCAAGGGACCGGCGGGGATATCGGCAAGATAGATCGAAGGCCGCCCGGTATAGGCGGGCGGTTGCACCCAGCCTTCCCAGACAGGCCCGGTTGCAAGCGTCTGGTCCTGTGTGGCGACCATCTCGCCCACAGAGCCGACGCGCAACAGCGATCCGAAGAACAGCGCGGTCACAAAGAACAAAAGGGCCACGAACCGCAGGCCATAAGGATCGCGGTCCGCAACGCGCAGGTCCGGCGCGACCAGCCGCGCATCCCTGGTGCGGGCTTCCATCCGTGCGACATGGGCCCGCCAGACCGCCTCAGAGGCCGGATCACCCCCGCCGATGGCTTGCTTATCCGCAATCGCGGCGATCGGACGGCCCGGCAGGGTCGCATCGACGCGGGCCAGCGCCTCGGCCTCGGACGGCAGACGGAAACGGCGGATGCCCCAGACAAGGGATGCAAGCAGCGCGATCACAGCGACGACGCCGCCACCCCAGAAGACCTCGAGCGGGGCAATATCGTGCCAGCCGAACATCAGCGGCGCCAGTATGAAGAATACCGCAGTCCAGAACGGCCAGAAGGCGCGCACGACTTCCTCGGCCACCATCCCCAGACGGGTGGCTTTCACGGGCAGGCGCAAATGGCGCAGGGTATCTTGCTGATCTCTCAGCGGTCCATCTCCTTGAACGTCGAACGCGGACTGCCGTCGTCAGCCCCAGAGAGTCAGACCAACCACTCGGGCAGCGTATCGCGTGCGATCATCTCTTCATAGGTAGGGCGTGCGCGAATAACTGCAAATTGATCCCCATCGACCAGAACCTCGGGGATCAGCGGGCGGGAATTGTATTCCGAGGCCATCACTGCGCCGTAAGCCCCGGCAGAGCGGAAGGCCACCAGATCGCCCGGCCCGACGGCAGGCATCACGCGGCCCTTGGCAAAGGTATCGCCGCTTTCGCAGACCGGCCCGACGATATCGTATTTGGCAGGCTCGGCCCCCGCACCCTGTTCGATCACCGGCACGATATCGTGGTGGGCGTCATACATGGCCGGACGGATCAGGTCGTTCATCGCGCCGTCGAGTATAAGGAAATCGCGGTCTTCGCCCGACTTGACGTAAATCACCCTGGAGACCATCAGCCCCGCATTGCCGGAAATCAGGCGGCCCGGTTCGATCTCGATCTCGCAGCCCAGATGCCCGACGGTGCGCCGGATCAGATCGCCATAGTCCGACGGCAAAGGCGGCGCCTCGTTCGACCGCGCATAGGGAATCCCCAAGCCACCCCCCAGATCGAGACGGGTGATCTCGTGCCCGTCGGCGCGCAGCGTCTCGGTCAGTTCCGCCACTTTGCGATATGCTGCCTCGAAGGGCGCAAGCTCGGTCAGTTGCGAGCCGATATGCACGTCGATCCCGATGACCTTGAGCCCCGGCAGTTTGGCCGCCATCGCATAGACCGCGCGCGCACGGCTGATCGGGATGCCGAACTTGTTTTCCGACTTGCCCGTGGCGATCTTGGCATGGGTCTTGGCGTCCACATCGGGGTTCACCCGCACCGTGATGGGGGCCACGACGCCCAACGATTGGGCCACCTGATCCAGCACCGCCATCTCGGGCTCGCTTTCGACGTTGAACTGGCGGATGCCGCCTTGCAGCGCCAGACGCATTTCATCCGCCGTCTTACCGACGCCCGAGAAGACGATCCGTTCCCCCGGCACGCCGGCCGCCTTGGCGCGCAGGTATTCCCCGCCCGAGACCACATCCATCCCCGCGCCCGCATCGCCCAGCGTCTTGAGGATCGCCTGATTGGACAGCGACTTCATCGCAAAGCAGACAAGGTGGTCGGTCCACGACAGCGCCTCGTCAAAGAGCGTGAAATGGCGTTTCAGCGTGGCCGTGGAATAGACGTAGAACGGCGTGCCGACCGCCGCCGCAATCTCGGCAATGGCGACATCCTCGGCGTGGAGCGCGCCGTCACGATAGAGAAAATGATCCACAGCTTACGTCCTTTTCAAAGCCGAAGAGGGACATAGCAGAATGGCGAGGAAGACCAACCCTGTTTCGCGGGCTATCCCTTGCGGTCCCGCAGATAGAGATAGAGCGGCAAGCCGCAACTGACCCCGATGCAATAGGTCGCGGGGATCGCCAGCAGGCGCAGCCAGTCGCGCTTGGCAAAGGCTTCGTAGATCACCCAGATCGTCAGCGTGACGGCGGCGACGGTCAGGTCCCATACCAGCCCGCTGGTTGCCGCGTTGACGTGCCAGGCATCCACCATCGCCATGATCGACCAGCCGTTTTCCTGAAACCAGCTGATGAAATAATACATCGGATGGATCGTGCCCCAGACGGCTAAGGCCAGCCAGACAAATCGCATCAGAAGCCGACCCCGACAGACACGGTGCCGTTCGACGCGCCGACGCTGCCGCCGGTGCTGACGCCTCCGGTCCCGGCAGAGACACCGAACGATGCATTCGGCGTGAACGGCGCGCCGTCTGCACCACAGGCCGCAAGCGCCATCAATCCGATGACCAGAACAATCCGTTTCATTCCAACACCTCTTTCCAATGCGCGACCTGCGCGCGGACGTTGACGGGCGCGGTGCCGCCAAAGCTGGTGCGCGACGCGACCGAGTTCTCGACCCCTAGCACATCGAAGACATCCGCGCGGATGCCCGCGTGAACCGATCGCATGTCGGCCAGCGACAGGTCGGGCAGATCGCAGCCCTTGCCCTCTGCCATCGCCACCAGCGATCCGGTCACGTGATGCGCCTCGCGGAATGGTAGCCCAAGTTCCCGCACCAGCCAATCGGCCAGATCGGTCGCGGTCGAAAATCCGCTGGAGGCGGCGGCTTTCAGGTTGTCCACCTGCGCGGTCATATCCGCCACCATCCCCGTCATCGCGGCCAGCGCCAGCATCAGGTTGTCGGCGGCATCGAAGGTCTGTTCCTTGTCTTCCTGCATGTCCTTGGAATAGGTCAGCGGCAGCCCCTTCATCACCGTCATCAGCGCGACATTCGCCCCGAAGATCCGCCCGATCTTGGCGCGGATCAGCTCGGCCGCGTCGGGGTTGCGCTTTTGCGGCATGATGGACGATCCCGTCGACCACTTGTCCGACATCTTGACGAACCGGAACTGCGCCGAGGACCAGATCACCAGCTCTTCGGCCAGACGGCTGAGGTGCATCGCGCAGATGCTGGCAGAGGCCAGAAACTCCAGCGCGAAATCGCGGTCCGAGACGGCATCGAGCGAGTTCGCCATCGGGCGGTCGAAGCCCAGCGCCTTGGCCGTCATCTCGCGGTCGATCGGGAAGGAGGTGCCGCCAAGCGCCGCCGCCCCAAGCGGCGAGGTATTCATCCGCGCCCGCGCATCGGCGAACCGCGACCGGTCCCGCGCGAACATTTCCACATAGGCCAGCATATGGTGGCCCCAGGTCACGGGCTGTGCTGTCTGCAAATGCGTAAAGCCGGGCATGACCCAATCGGCCCCCGCCTCGGCCTGTCCCAGCAGCGCCTTTTGCAGCGCAGCCAAGGCCGCATCCGCCTGATCGCATTGGTCGCGCACCCAAAGGCGGAAATCGACCGCGACCTGATCATTGCGCGACCGCGCCGTGTGCAGACGTCCCGCCGGTTCGCCGATCACCTCTTTCAGCCGCGCCTCGACGTTCATGTGGATATCTTCAAGGGCCGCCGAAAACGGAAAATCCCCCGTTTCAATCTCTGACAATACGGTGAGAAGGCCTTCCCTGATCGTCTCGGCGTCTTTATCGGTAATGATGCCTGTGGCGGCGAGCATCGCGGCATGGGCACGCGAACCTGCGATATCCTGTGGCGCAAGACGGCGGTCATATCCGATCGAGGCATTGATCGCCTCCATGATCGCGTCCGGTCCGGCGGCAAAACGCCCGCCCCACATGGTGTTTGCAGATTTGGTCATGAAGGAAAGCCTATGCGCAAGATTGTCGTCGCCCTGCTTTATACGGCCCTCTGGGGTCTTGCAAACATTGCCCATGCGGACATGGCGGCGATTGCCGACATGCGGACGGGGGACATGCGCAAGCTGGTGATCCACAGCGCACCCTGGGAAGGCTCGGATACGGCCTTCACTGCCGAGGACGGCGGGCAGATGACGCTTGCGGATTACGAGGGGCAGATTGTCGTGCTGAACTTCTGGGCGACGTGGTGTGCCCCCTGCCGCAAAGAGATGCCCTATCTGTCGACCCTGCAAGCGCGGATGGGCGGTGATGACCTGCAAGTCGTGACGGTTGCCACGGGCCGCAACCCGCGCCCCGCGATGGAACGCTTCCTTGCGGAGATCGGCGTCGACAACCTGCCGCTACACACCGACGAACGGCAGGCGCTGACCCGCAGCATGGGTGTGCTGGGCCTGCCCGCGACGATCATCCTCGACCGCGAGGGGCGCGAGCTGGCGCGGATGCAGGGCGAGGCCGACTGGGCAAGCGATAACGCCATGGCGATCCTGACCGAGATCATGGCGCTGGACGACTAGCCTTGTCCGGCAAGCGCCGGGTTCTAGGCATGTCCCGCCGTCGCCGACAGCAACAGCGGATCGATCCCCATCAGGCGCAGCGCCTCGCACCACTTCTTGTCATCCGGCGTGCAAAAGACCAGCTTTTCGGTCGGCATGCAGGTCAGCCAGCCATTCTGTCCGATCTCGTATTCCAACTGCCCCGGCCCCCACCCCGCATAGCCCAGCGCCAGCAACGACGCGGCCGGACCTGCGCCGCGGGCGATATCTTCCAGCACTTGCAAGGTTGCCGTCATGCGAAACTGCGGTGTGACGTTCAACGTCCCTTCGGCGCAGGCATAGTCGGCGGAATGAAGAACAAAGCCGCGTTGCTGCTCGACCGGTCCGCCATAATGCACCGAAGGTGTGGGCACACCGCGCGTGCGGGGAATCTCCAACTGCTCCAGCAGGGCCGCGAACCCCAACTCGGGCTGCGGGCGGTTGATGATCAGACCCATGCCGCCCTCGTCGGAATGGGAACACATCAGAATGACGGACCGCACAAAGCGCGGGTCCGCCATATCGGGCATGGCGATCAGCAGCTTTCCGGTGAGGTCCTGTTCGTAAGTCGTCATGACCGCAGCATGTGTGGCAATTCTGCGTGAGGCAAGCGGGAAGATTGCAGGCTCTGGCGTAATCGTGACTTCCCATTGCGTAAGCTTTGGATCACTTACGGCGCATGAAAGCAGTCTCGCCCCTTGCTCTTTGTCTGGCCCTGTCGCCCCTGACGGCGATGGCGCAGTCCTATGATGATTTGGCCAAGATCGAACTGCTGCCCGGATGGCGGACCGAGACGGGCGATCACATCGCGGCGCTTCGGATCACGCTGCAACCGGGCTGGGTGACATATTGGCGCGCGCCGGGCGATGCGGGCATTCCGCCGCAGATCACTTTTCGTGGCGACCCGACGATCACCTCGATCACGCCGCGCTGGCCCACGCCCGCTGTCTTCGGCGAGGACGGGATGTTGTCGATCGGCTATCATGACGGCGTGACGGTGCCGCTGGAGGTGGCGCTGGCCGACAACGCAGGCGCGGTCGCGGTGGCGGGCGAAATCACCATCGGGGTATGCGAGGAAATCTGCATCCCCGTGACGATGGATTTCAACGCGCTGTTGCCTGAGACAGGCAGCCCCCATGCCGCGATTGCCGCGTCACTCGCACAGCAACCGATCACGGCGGCGGCCGCAGATGTAGGGGCGGTGACCTGCGCGATTGCGCCGCTTGAGGATGGCTTGCAGGTGACGGCCCGTATCGACATCGACCAGCGCAGCACCGACGAACATGTCGTGATCGAAGCGGCGGACCCGCGTGTCTGGGTGTCAGAGGCCGATGTCAGCCGGATCGGCGATATGCTGACGGCCACGGTCGAGATGATCCATCCCTCGGGTCAGCCCTTTGCGCTGGAACGCAGCACGATGCGCATCACTGTCCTTGGCGGCGGCCCTGCCGTCGATATCCGGGGCTGCAGCGCGGGCTAGGTCCGCAGACGGCGCGCACCCTGCGCCAGTCCGGCCAGCACATAGATCAGCACCAACAGGGTGATCAGACCGGTCACGAAGACCGCAAAGGCAGGGGCAAATCCGCCCGCCAGCATCGGCAGGACCGATGCGAGGGGTGCCAAGGGTTCGCCCGTGATGATCAGCGGCGCAACAGTCACCCCGAACAGCCCCAGAGCGCCCAGCGCCCCGATCCCCGCCGGTGCGAACATGGCCAGCCTGCGCCCGCGCAACGCGCGCTTGGCAGACCCGATCTGCCGCGCGAAATCGGCCTGCATCGCCAAGATCGACGGCACGATCAGCAAGACCAGCACCATCCCGAAGCCCAGCCCGAAGACCAGCGTGATCACGGTCGGCTTGAGGAACTCTGCCTGCGTCGACCCTTCATAGAGCAGCGGCGTCAGCCCCAGCACCGTTGTCAGCGTCGTCAGCATCACAGGGCGCAAGCGATCGACGGTGCCATCGATGATGGCAGGCACCAGCCCGCGATCTTCAGCATATTCATCGATCGTCGTGACCAGCACGATACTGTCGTTGATGATGATCCCGACCATGCCGATCAGACCGACGACGGTGAACAGGCTCATCGGGATGTCCCAGACGTAATGGCCGTAGATCGTGCCGATCAAGGCGAATGGAATGATCGACATGACGACCACGGGCCGCGTCCAACTGCCGAAGATCCACGCCAGTGTCAGGTAAATCCCCAGCAGCACCAGGATCAGTCCGGTCTGCGCATCGGCGAGGAAGGCCCTTTCCTGCTCGCTCTGGCCGGAAAGCTGGGTCTCGATGGCGAAATCGCTTTCGATCTGCGGCAGGATGGTTTCGGTGATGATGGCCTGGATCTCTGTGGCACGGGCCGCGTCGTCATCGTCCAGATCGCCCGTGACCGAGATTAGCTGCACGCCGTTCTCGCGCCGCACGGTGGAAAAGCCGGTGCGACTGTCGACCGTCACCACATCGGCAAGCGCAACATATTCACCGCCCGGCGTGCGGATCTGCGTGCGGTCCACGAAATCCGCCGAAAGCTCGTCCGATGGCAGTTCCACCCGCACCGTGGCCGAGCGCAGCCCGTCAGGGAAACTCGCCGCCTCGATCCCGCCAAGGCGGTTGCGCAGGATGCGGCCCAGCCCGTCGATGTTCAGACCCAGCGCCTCGCCCTGCGGGGTCAGTTGCAGGATCAGTTCTTCCTTGTCGTAGGACAGGTTGTCCTCAAGCCCCGAGACTTCGGGGAATTGCGCCAGCGCGGTTTTCAGCGCCTCTGCCGCTGCCTTCAGGGTCTCGCTGTCGCCGCCGATCAACTGGATCGCCAGACTGTCGGCACCGGGACCAGAGCCCCAACTGCGGAAGCTGACGGTTTCAGCCATCGGGTGCTGGACGATACTGTCCTGAAGGGCGCTGACAAAGGCAAAGCTGCTGTAGGGGCGGCTGTCGGCATCGATCAGTTCGATCGTGATGGACCCAAGCTGGTCAGGCTCTTTCGTGTCCGAACCCGCGATGGGCCGGCCCGAGTTCCCGCCGATCTGGGCGACCACGAATTTCAGCGGATTGGTGCCATGTTCGGCCTCGTATTGCGCGCCCAGCGCCTCGGTCGCGCGCTGCATCTCGCGCATCATCGCGATGGAATCCTCGCGCGTGGCGCCGGGCAGCATGGCGAAGTTGCCCGTCACCTGGCTTTGTTCGGGCGCGTTGAAGAAACGCCAGGTCACGTCGCCTTTGATAAACAGCGTGATCTGGCTGGCAAGAACGACCAGTGCCATAGCGACCACCGGATAGCGCGCTTTGATGACCAGCCCCATGAAGGGGCGGAAGAGGCGCGCCTTGAACCAGTCAAGGCCACGGTTCATGGTCCGCGAGGGCAGGTCGTACCAATGCTCTTTCGCGGAATGGCGCATCGAATGGGCAAGGTGGTTCGGCAGGATCAGGAAACACTCGACCAATGACGCGATCAGCACCACGATCACCGTGAAAGGAATGTCCGAGATCAGGTCCCCGAAGCGCCCGCCGATGGCCACCAGACCGAAGAAGGCGATGATCGTCGTGATCGTGGCCGAGAAGACCGGGCTGAACATGCGGTTCGCCGCCCGTTCCGCCGCAACCGTGGGGTCTTCGCCCAGATGCCGCGCGCGGAAGTCCGCGTGTTCGCCGACCACAATCGCATCGTCCACCACGATCCCCAGCGTGATGATCAGCGCGAAAAGCGAGATCATGTTGATCGTGATGCCCGCAGCATACATCAGCGCGATTGCCGCCAGCATGGCCACGGGAATCCCGAAGGCCACCCAAAAGGCCGTGCGCGCGTTCAGGAACAGAAACAACAGCGTCACGACCAGAAAAAGACCGGTCAGACCATTGTTCACCAGGATATCGAGGCGCCCCGTGATCAGTTCTGCCCGTGCATTCGTCAGTTCGATGGTCACGCCTGTCGGCATGGAGGCAGAGAGTTCCCGCGCCACCTCTTGCACCGTCTGCTGCATCCCGATGGCATCCCCCTGCGCCGAGCGCAGCACACGCACGGTAATCGCCGGATTTTCACCGACGAAGAAGGCCCTTTCGCGGTCAGTGCCCTCGACCCGGATGGTCGCCACATCGGCAATCGTCAGTTGCGATCCGTCAGGATTGGACCGCAGCACGATGGCCCCGATATCCTCGGCGGTGCGTCTGGCCACGCCGGTCCTGATCCTTGCGGCGTTCGAGACATCGCCCGCGGGATTTGCTGCCGCCTCTTCGCCGATGCGGGCGGCGATATCGGCAAGCCCGATGTCATACTGGATCAGCGAGATCGACGGAACCTCGACAATCGTCGATGGCGCGGCCACGCCCTCGACGAAGACCTGTGTGACACCTTCAAGGAACAGGCGCGCGGCCAGTTCATCGGCAAAGCGGCCCAATTGGTCCACACTGACCGGACCGCTGATCACCACATCGGTCACACGGTCCGACCAGCCGCCACGGCGCAACACCGGATCCTCGGCATCGGCGGGCAGATTGACGGCGCCGTCCAGGGCAAGCTGCACGTCTTCGGCGGCACGGTCGATGTCATAGCCCGGTGCGAATTCAAGCTGGATCGACGCGCGCCCCTCGCGCGAGGTGGCATTCGACGCCGTGACGCCTTCGACCGCCAGAAGCACAGGGTCAAGCACCTGCACCACAGCCGCGTCCACATCCTCGGCCCCGGCCCCGGCCCATGTCACCGAGACCGTCAGATCGTCGACCACCACGTCGGGAAAGAACTGCGCGCGCATGTTCGGGATCGCCAAGATGCCCGCCACAAGCATCAGCACCAACAGCAGGTTCGCCGCCGTGCCGTGCCGCGTGAAATAGGACAGGATACCCCCTGCCCGTGCCGTCAGTCTTTCGCCACCGGTGACCATCAGCTCCCCATCCTGCTTTCCAGACGGGTGACCGTTTCGGAACTGACCTCGTCCGCCTCGAGCTGGCTGATGATCCGTGCTTTCACGTCATCCGGCATCTGACCGTCCGAGACGAAGGCGATCAGCCGCGCGCGGCGGTCCGGATCAAGGGTGATCATCTCGGGCTCGGGTGCCGCCTCGACCCGGCCGGGCTGAATCGGACGAACGCGGATGCCCGCACCCAACAGCGGCGAGCGCTCGGCCACGATGACGGCGCCTGCCGCATCGCCCGCGTCGATGATCACGTCATCACCCTGACGGCGCAGCAACCGGACCTGCGCCACGCTCAGCCGGTCGTCCTCACCCACGACAAGGACCGTTTCATCAGGTGCGACCGCAGCGGCCGGAACCAGCACCACGCCGGTCAGCGCCGGTTCGGCGATACGGACCGTCACGAAATCGCCGGGGCGGAACCCCGCGGCATCATCGATGCTGGCAAAGAGCAGCCGTCCGGTCTGGCCCGCGCCCACGGTCGCGCCTTCACGGATGATCGTGCCGGTTGCCTGCAGATCGACGCCCGAAACCTCGAGCACCACCTCGACAGGTGCGCGGATCAATGCCCCGTCCTGCAACAGGCGGGCGTATTGCGCGGTTGAAACCCGGAACGCCACCTCGAGCGCGGTGGGGTCGACCAGTTGTGCAAAGCGTTCGTTCGCGGTCACGCGCCCGCCGGGGCTGATCGTGACCTCGGCCAGCGTGCCGTCGAAGGCGGCGGTGATCACCGTCTCGGCCAGATCGCGTTCCGCTTCGGCAAGGCCGATCTCGGCGCGCGCCAGCCGCGTGGTGGCCTGATCGATGCGCGCCTGCGCCGACGCCAGCGCCTGCCTGCGTGTCAGAACCGATGCTTCGGCGGAAGACAGCGCAAGCTCGGCGGCTTCCACGGCGGCAGCCGTGCCGACGCCACGGGTTTCGAGATCGCGGGCACGGATCAGCGCCTGATCGCGCAGGTCAGCCTGCTGTCTGGCGGCTGTCAGTTCATCATCGGCCAGCGTCAGCGCGCGTTCCGCATCGCGCACTTCCGCCTGTGCATCCTGCAGATCGGCGACTGCGCGGTCGCGTGCCGCCTCGGCTTGCGAGGGGTCAATCCGCATCAGCACCTGACCCGCTGTCACGGCCCCGCCCTCGACCAGATCGGCACTTGCCTCAAGAACCGTTCCACCGGTCGCGCTGCGCAGATCCAGCGTGCGGCGGCTGCGCAACTCGCCGAAAGCGACCAGTTCAGGGGTCAGCACCTGCGGTTCCAGTGTCACCACGTTGACAGCGATCACACGCTCGCTTTGAGGAAAGCTGCGCGGTTCTTCGTTCAGGCGCGCGACAACCGCGCCACGCACCATTTCACCCGCCCAGGCAATCAGGGCAAGTGTCGTGGCCAGCAGGAAGATGCCTGTCAGGCTGCGACGGAGAAACCGCATATCGGGATCCTTGTTGCTTTCGACAGGAAACTAGCCTGCACGCGAGGTGTTTCCACTTCTACGCACAGGCCTGCTATTTCCGGCGCAGATGTTCGTCCAGACGCGGCATGATTTCCACAAAATTGCACGGGCGATGGCGATAATCGAGCTGTCTGACCAAAATTTCATCCCAGGCGTCCTTGCAGGCCCCGGGCGAGCCGGGCAGCGCAAAAAGATAGGTCCCCTGCGCCACGCCCGCGGTTGCACGGCTTTGCACGGCGCTGGTGCCGATCTTCTGCATGGATACGATGGTGAAGACCATGCCGAAGGCGTCGATTTCCTTTTCATAGACATCGCGATGCGCCTCGACCGTCACATCGCGCCCCGTCAGACCGGTCCCCCCGGTAGAGATGATCACATCGACACCGTCATCCGCGCACCACGCGCGCAACTGATCGGCGATCAGCGCCCTCTCGTCAGGCAGGATCTTGCGGGCGACCAATGCGTGACCCGCGCCTTCGATCCGGTCGACAAGCGTCTGGCCGGATTTGTCATCGGCCATCTGGCGCGTGTCACTGACCGTCAGCACGGCGATGCGCACAGGCAGAAAATCCTTGGTTTCGTCGATCCGGCTCATGGCGATCTCATTTGGCTGGGTTGGGGACCGGCAGGCAGAGGGTGGACGATATCCCCACATTCCCTGCCGCTCGTTCGTTGTTGAAAATACACCATCACGTTGTCAGCAATCGCGCCCTGAGGTCCAACAGGTCCGCCCAGGTCTCGCGTTTGGCGATGGGGTTGCGCAAAAGATAGGCGGGGTGAAGCATCGGCAGGCAGGGCTTGCCCAGCACCTCGGTCCACTGGCCACGCATCCGCGTGATGCCCGTTCGCCCCAGCAGGGCCTGACAGGGGGTGTTGCCCATCAGCACGATCACCTGCGGGTCAGCCAAGGTGATGTGCCGCTCAAGAAACGGCAGCATCATCGCGATTTCGGTCGCGTCCGGCGTCCGGTTCGACGGCGGCCGCCATGGCAGGACGTTGGTGATGTAAAGCGCCAGAGCCGGATCTTCCTGCGCGCGTCCCATCCCGATGGCGTCGAACATCCGGTCCAGCAACTGCCCCGCACGGCCCACGAAGGGCTTGCCGGCGCGGTCCTCTTCGCGGCCGGGTGCCTCGCCCACGATCATCACGCGGGCAGCGGGGTTCCCGTCCGAGAACACGAACGACCGCGCCCCGCGCTTGAGTTCGCAATGATCAAAGGCCTCCATCGCGGTCGCCAAGGCGGACAGGTCCTGCGCCATGGCCGCCGCCTGCCCTGCAATGACGACAGCATTCAACGCCACTTGCATCGGCGGTTCGGGCGGCTGCGGTGTCTGGGGTGTCTGGGGCGTGACGCTGGGCTTTGCGGCTGGCCTGACCGCCTCCAGCGCGTAGCGGTCTAGCGGCGCGTCCAGAATGGCCTCGGTCGCGCCAAGCTCGACCTGCCATTCCAGCAGCGCGCGATCACGCCAATATGTGTTGCCCGATTCCATCGCGTCCAACCTATGCCGGATTGCGGGAAAAGTGCACGCCCTCTGCCATTGAAGCGCGCATCCGCCCCGCCTATAAGGCCCGTAAGGTCGGAACGAGGGCACCTGATGACATTTCGCGCCAAGCATCTTCTGGGGATCGAGCACCTTCACCCGGCCGAGATCACGACGCTACTGGACCTCGCCGACCGCTATGCCGAGCATAACCGCAAGGGCATCGCCCACCGCGATGTGCTGGCCGGGCTGACCCAGATCAACATGTTTTTCGAGAATTCCACCCGCACACAGGCCAGTTTCGAACTGGCTGGCATGCGGCTTGGGGCGGATGTGATGAACATGGGGATGCAGGCCTCGTCCATCAAAAAGGGCGAAACGCTGATCGACACGGCGCTGACACTGAACGCCATGCGCCCCGACTTGCTGGTGGTGCGGCATCCGCAATCGGGCGCTGTCGATCTGCTTGCGCAAAAGGTCGACTGCGCCGTCCTGAATGCGGGCGACGGCAGGCACGAGCATCCCACGCAGGCGCTGCTCGATGCGCTGACGATCCGGCGCGAGAAAGGGCGTCTGCACCGCCTGTCCATCGCCATCTGCGGTGACATCGCCAACAGCCGCGTGGCGCGCTCGAATATCATGCTCTTGGGCAAGATGGAAAACCGCATCCGCCTGATCGCCCCGCCGACACTGATGCCGACGGGCATCGGCGACTTCGGCGTCGAGATCTTCGAGAACATGGAAGAAGGCCTGCGCGACGTGGATGTCGTGATGATGCTGCGGCTTCAGAAGGAACGCATGGACGGCGGTTTCATCCCTTCGGAGCGCGAATACTTTCACCGCTACGGGCTGGATGCCGCAAAGCTGGCCCATGCCAAGCCCGATGCCATCGTCATGCACCCCGGACCGATGAACCGCGGGGTCGAGATCGATGGCAATATCGCCGACGACATCAACCGCAGCGTCATTCAGGAACAGGTCGAGATGGGCGTCGCCGTGCGCATGGCCGCGATGGACCTGCTGGCGCAGAACCTGCGCAAGTCGCGCGGCCCGAAGGCGGTGATGGTGTGACGACAATCAGGATTCCCCAAACCGACCACGGCCAGATCAGGGTCTTTGCCACCGACATGACATTGCCGCAGGAGGTCCTGCGCAAAACGCCAAAGGGGATGCTTGCGCTCTTTGGTGCACCGCTGAACCCCGATTTTGTCGATATCGTGCGGATCGACGACCTGATGGGCATGTCGCTGACCCGCTACATCCACGAAGGCTATGACATGGCACCCGATCCCGTCGATGCGGCGCGGGTCGATCAGATCACCGGCCATGCGGTGCTGGTCCTGTCGCGGGCCACGGGCGGGACGGAAACCCGCCTCGCACCCGGCTTCGGCCTGAAGCACATCACGACCTATGCGCCCGGACCGGACGTCACCCTGCCTGAGGCGCTGTCGTCCGAAAGCGCGCGGGGCACGATCCCCGCAGCGCAGGCCAAGCCTGCGAAATCCAACGCGCGGATCGGCGGCATGGTCGCAATGGCCGCCCTTCTGGTGATGTTCCTTCTGGTCGGCCTGATGGTTCTGGTGGGGGGATGAAGAAGACGATGTCCCAAGCCAAGGATCAGACAGGATGACCACGACCCTCTTCGTCAACGCACGGCTGATCGACCCCGTAGCCCTGAGCGATGCGCCGGGGGCGCTTTTGGTCCGTGACGGCAGGATCGCCGAGGTCTTCGAGACCGACCATCCCAAGGTCAGGGCCGATCGGACGGTCGATTGCGGCGGCATGTGCCTTGCGCCGGGGATCATCGACATCGGCGTCAAGATCTCGGAACCCGGCGAGCGGCACAAGGAAAGCTTCCGCTCGGCGGGGCGCGCGGCGGCTGCGGGCGGCGTGACCACCATCGTCACACGGCCCGACACCTTGCCTGCCATCGACACGCCCGAGACGCTGGAATTCGTGGAACGGCGCGCGCAGGCGGACGCGCCTGTGCATGTGCTGCCCATGGCCGCCCTGACCAAGGGGCGGCAAGGGCGCGAGATGACCGAGATCGGTCTTCTGCTGGATGCGGGTGCCGTTGCCTTCACCGATTGCGACAACGTGGTCACCAACACCAAGGCGCTTCAGCGGGCGCTGACCTATGCGCGCTCGCTTGACGCATTGGTGATCGGGCATGTGCAGGAACCTGTCCTGTCCGATGGTGCCGTGGCCACATCCGGGAAATTCGCCTCGCTGCGCGGGCTGCCCGCCGTCAGCCCCATGGCCGAGCGCATGGGCCTCGACCGCGACATCAGCCTGCTGGAAATGACCGGCGCGCGCTATCATGTGGACCAGATCACGACGGCCCGCGCCCTGCCCGCGCTGGAACGCGCCAAGCGGAACGGCCTGCGGATCACCGCCG
Organism: Yoonia sp.; assembly: GCF_036770585.1. Lineage (GTDB taxonomy): Bacteria > Pseudomonadota > Alphaproteobacteria > Rhodobacterales > Rhodobacteraceae > Yoonia. The sequence continues at coordinate 48,494 of NZ_DAIPIW010000002.1, forward strand.
GCGTCGGCGTGCATCACCTGACCCTGAACGAGTTGGACGTCGCCGACTACCGCACCTTCTTCAAGCTCAAGCCGCCCCTGCGCAGCGAGGATGACCGCCTCTCCGTTGTGCAGGCCGTCAATGACGGGCTGATCGACGTGATCTGTTCGATGCACACCCCGCAGGACGAGGAAAGCAAGAGGCTGCCCTTCGAAGAAGCCGCCAGCGGCGCTGTCGGGCTGGAAACGCTGCTGCCCGCCGCGCTTCGGCTTTATCACGCCGAGCTTGTGGACCTGCCGCGCCTCTTCCGCGCGCTGGCGCTGAACCCTGCCCGCATCCTTGGTCTGCCTGCAGGGCGACTGCTGCCCGATGCGCCTGCCGATCTGATCCTTTTCGATCCCGACACCCCGTTCCAGCTGGACCGCGCGACACTGCACTCGAAATCCAAGAACACGCCCTTCGACGGGGCCCGGATGGAGGGGCGCGTGCTGGGGACATGGGTGGACGGAACGCAAGTCTGGGGGAACGACTGATGCCGATGATCGAGAACCTCTCCGTCGCACTGGGGCTGGCCGCCGTCTTCGGCTACCTGCTGGGGTCGGTTTCGGGGGGGATGATCATGGCCCGCATGATGAACCTCGGCAACCTGCGCGAGATCGGCTCGGGGAACATCGGGGCGACCAATGTGCTGCGCACCGGCAACAAGAAGGCGGCGGCACTGACGCTGGTTTTCGATGCCGCCAAGGGGGCGATTGCCGTGCTGCTGGCCCGCGTTCTTTTCTCTGAAGAGGCGGCACAGATCGCAGGGCTGGCCGCCTTTTTCGGGCACTGCTTTCCCGTCTGGCTGGGGTTCAAGGGCGGCAAGGGGGTCGCGACCTATTTCGGCGTCATCTGGGCGCTGGCATGGCCGATGGGGGCTGCGGCCAGCCTGATCTGGCTCTTGATCGCAATCCTGACCCGCTATTCGTCACTTGCCGCACTGGTCGCGGCCGGATGGGTGCCGGTGGTGATGAGCTTTACCGGATATGGCGATCTCTTCCTTCTCGGGATCGTGATGGCGCTGCTGCTTTACGTCCGCCACTGGGGCAATGTCCGGCGGCTTCGGGCGGGCACGGAACCCAAGATCGGCGCCAAACCCGTCGCTAAAAGCTGACGCGCGCCTTTCCGTTATTATTGGCCCATAAATATCCCCGCGGCATCCGACAGCGCACCCCAATGCAAGCTCAGTAGCTGTAATCGGCATAAATGCGCTTGAGGTCACCGTTCCAGTCGGTGCGATACCGCCGCAAAAGCTCGTCCGCGGGTGTCTCGCCTGTTTCGATGGTGTCTTTCAGCGCATTCAGGAAATGTGTCTCATCCGGCACCATGCCATCCGCACCGGGCCGCGCCCGCGCCTTGAGGCCCGCTTCGGAAATGGCCACGACCTCGCGCGCCAGATCATGCATGTCGATCCCGTCCACCTGCGCCTGCAATCCGTCGACCGAGGCCGCCACCCGCAGCGCGTCCCGCTGCGCGGCGGTCCAGCCCTTGCAAAGGTCCCATGCGGCATCGAGGGCGGTCTGGTCATACATCAGCCCCGTCCAAAGCGCAGGCAACGCACAAAGCCTGCGCCACGGGCCGCCATCGGCCCCGCGCATCTCGATGAACTGCTTCATGCGCGCTTCGGGGAAGACCGTGGTCAGATGGTCCGCCCAGTCGGACAGCAGCGGCTTTTCACCCGGCAGCGCGGGCAATTCGCCTTTCAGGAAGTCGCGGAAGGACATGCCCAGCGCGTCGATATACTTGCCGTCGCGGTAGACGAAATACATCGGCACATCGAGCACCCATTCCACCCAGGCTTCGAACCCGAATCCTTCCTCGAAGACGAAAGGCAGCATCCCGGTGCGCGCATCATCCAGCGACCGCCATATGCGGCTGCGCCATGACTTGTGGCCGTTGATCTTGCCCTCGAAGAAGGGCGAGTTGGCGAAAAGCGCGATGGCCACCGGCTGCAAGGCCAGTGCCACGCGCATCTTCTGCACCATGTCGGCCTCGGACCCGAAATCGAGGTTCACCTGCACGGTGCAGGTCCGGCGCATCATCGCCGTGCCCATCGTGCCGACCTTTTCCATGTAGTTGTTCATCAGCTTGTAGCGGCCCTTGGGCATGAGCGGCATTTCCTCATGCATCCATTCGGGGGCGGCACCCAGCCCGATGAACCCCACGCCGATCTCGTCCGAGACGGATTTCACCTCGGCCAGATGGCTGTTCACCTCGTCGCAGGTCTGGTGGATCGTCTCAAGCGGCGCGCCTGACAGTTCCAGCGCCCCACCCGGTTCGAGACTGACGTTCGCCCCGTCCTTGGTCAGACCGATGATCTTGCCATCTTCCTCGACACGGTCCCAGCCGAAGCGGGTCTCCAGCCCCTGCAGTACCGCCTTGATGGAACGGTCGCCGTCATAGGGCAATGGGCGCAGCGTATCCTTGCAATAGCCGAACTTCTCGTGCTCGGTCCCGATCCGCCATGCCTCTTTGGGCTTGCAGCCCTTTTCCAGCAGGTCGGCAAGCTGGCTGTAGTCTTCGATGGGCGCGCCGCCGGACTGGGGAATGGACATGGGATGAACCTCGCGATGAATGCTGGGACCGTAGCTGTGGCGGGTCCGGCGTCAATGGTCAATGCAACAGTGGCCGTGTCCGCTGCCAGATCACCACGCGCGCATCAGGTGTGCGGGAAAGCACATCCAGCATGGATTGGGTCCTGATGTCGGGCAAGGCGGCGAAAACGTCGAAAAGCGCTTCGGCGCCCGTGGCATTGACAGGGATCGCCAGATGCTGACCACCCTGACCGGTCAGCACCCAACTGGGCGAGGGATAACTGGTCGGGTCGATTTCAAGCCTGATCAGGTCGTCCACATCCATCACCCCGCCGTCCAGCGGTCCGAAATAGGCAAACCGCCTTTCGCGCACCTGCACCACGCCGGGGCCGTCCTCGCCCTGCCGGAACCGTGCGCGTTGCAGGCCGGCGATGGTCCAGATGACGCCACCTGCCAGCATCAGCCATCCGATCCACGACAGGATGCCAAAGCGCGTCAGCCCCCAATAAAGCCCCAGCAGCGCAACGCCCCCGCCCATCAGCGCATCGCGAAACCGCCAAAGCTGGGCCTTGGCCTCGGGGCGCAGGAAATCAGCCATGGATCACCTGCGGGGACCCGAAGACCAGCACCGAGAATGCGCCGACCCGCCGGAAGCCGATCGCCTGATAGGCGCGCGCGGCATTGTCGGACGCCGCGAACAGCACCGCCGTGCCGACGCCATTGGCCCGCGCCTCGGCCAGATGCAGCGCCACCGCCCGCCGTGCAAGGCCCTGCCTGCGCAGGACAGGCGGGACGTAGACGCCTCCGATCTGAACGGCCTCGGGCAGGTCCGCGTTGAAGCCTGTCATGGCCACGGGCGATCCGTCCCGTAGCAAGACCCTGTGGCTACCCGCCGCGATGTAGTTGTCGACATCCTGCACCGCCTTCGCGTCCCCGTCCTCGCCGGGGACCTGCATCACTTCCATGATGTAGGCAGCGCGCCAGCGGGTCGCAATATCGCGGAACGCGGCATCCAGCGGCACCAGCCGGAAACCCGCCTTATCGGGTATGACCAGATCGGCCAGTGGCAAGGTGAACTGCGGTTCGGTCGTATCGAGCGCCTTGGCATCCGGATCAAGCGCAAGGCACCGCCTGAGTGCTGCGACCTGATCTTCGGCACCCAAAAGCCCCTTGATCGCTTGCCCTGCAAGCACGGCTGCAAGTGCACCCCAAGGTCCGGTAGGGCATTGCGGAAACAGAAACCCCTCGTCGCTGAGGCCCAGCGCATCGGTGATCCGCCCGTCCCGCCAGTTCAGCCAGAAGGACATCGCCCGCCCATGCCCGCCCGCCATGCCATAGCGGCGCAGGTTCGACAGCGGGAACATCGACGTGGTGATGTGCTGGCGCAGGAAGACCTCGACCGCAGGGCGGTCCGCCTTGGTTGCAAGGATCACGCCCAGTCCCCCAGGGCCTGTTGCCAGACCGTCAGCGCCGCGACCGCCGCCGTATCCGCCCGCAGGATGCGCGGGCCCAAACTGACGGGATGGGCAAAGGGCAGGCCGCGCAAGAGGTCGCGCTCTGCGGGCGAGAACCCGCCCTCGGGTCCGATCAGGATCGCCCAAGGCCCGCGCAGGTCCGGCAGGGCCACAGGGTCACCGATCAACACCTCGTCGCAGAACATCAATTGGCGGTCGGCGGGCCAGGTCTTCAGAATGGCGCCAAGTTTCGCCAGTTCATCCACCGGCGGCACGAATGTCCCGCCGCATTGCTCGGCCGCTTCGACCGCATGGGCCTGCAACTTGTCCTGCCGGACGCGGTTGGCCGCCTGCGTGTAGTCGGTCTGCACCGGCAGCACCCGCGCGGCCCCCATCTCGACCGCCTTTTCCACGATGAAGGCCGTGCGCTCTTTGCGGATCGGCGCGAAGAGAAACCACAGGTCGGGCGGCGGCTGCAAAGCTGCCGTCTGCACCTGACAAAGAAGGATGCCGCCCTTCTTGCCCGCCTGTTCCACGCTGGCGTCCCATTCCCCGTCGCGGCCGTTGATCAATGAGACCACGTCGCCCGCACCCAGCCGCATCACGCCGAATAGGTAATGCGCCTGTTCGCGCGTCAGCGGAACAGATTGCCCTTCCCCCAACGGGTGCTCTACATAAAGCCGGACCTTGGATGCCATGGGGCGGACAATATGACCGAGAGCGCCGAAGGGCCAGACAAGAACGATGATACGAACGCCGACAAGAACGGCAGCGTCGCGGATGCACCGCCCGACAACTGGGTGGACCGCTTCGCGCCCGTGGCAACCCGCGGATATCTGCGGCTAAGCCGCGCCGACCGGCCGATCGGGACGTGGCTGCTCTATCTGCCGTGCCTCTGGGGTCTGTCGCTTGCGATGCTGGCGACCGATAGCGCCAGCACACGCGATCTGTGGACGATTGTCGGCTGCGGGATCGGGGCGTTCCTGATGCGCGGGGCGGGCTGCACGTGGAACGACATCACCGACCGCGATTTCGACGGGGCGGTGGCACGAACACGGTCGCGGCCCATTCCGTCGGGTCAGGTCACGGTGCGCGGCGCGTTGATCTGGATGATCGCACAATCGCTGCTGGCCTTCGTGATTCTGATCACCTTCACCCCGACCGCCATCGCGCTGGGCGTGCTCGCCCTGCTCCCGGTCGCTGTCTATCCTTTCGCCAAGCGGTTCACGTGGTGGCCGCAGGTCTTTCTGGGCTTGGCCTTCAACTGGGGTGCCCTTCTGGCATGGGCGGCGCATACCGACAGCATCGGGCCGGTGCCGCTGGTCCTATACGCGGCAGGGATCGCCTGGACCCTGTTCTATGACACCATCTACGCCCATCAGGACGCCGAGGATGATGCCCTGATCGGCATCAAGTCCACCGCCCGCCTGTTCGGTGACCAGTCGCGCAAATGGCTGCGGCTGTTCCTGACCGTCACCATCATCCTTTTCGGGCTGGCGGTGGTCCTTGCGGCACACGACAGGTCGGCCCTGTCTCTGGTCATCGCGATCGGCGGTCCATGGGCGCTTGGCTGGCACCTGACATGGCAGCTCAGCCGGTTCGATGCGAACGACAACGCCGGTCTCTTGCGGCTCTTCCGGTCGAACCGGAACGCGGGTCTGATCCCCCTGCCGTTTTTCGCCGTTGCCCTTTTGGTGTGATTGCGCCCGCTACGGTCTGGCCCTATGCAAGGACCACCGCAATCCCGGAGCATCATGCGTCTCTCTGCCATCTTCCTGCGCCTTGTCGTCTTCGCCGCCGCCGGCAGCCTGGCCTATCTCGCCGCACGGACCCTTGTGCGCGAGGTCGAGGAACGATCCGTCATCGCGGTGCAGGAAAACCTTGCCGATCAGGGATATGACTGGGCATCGGTGCTGGGCGACGGGCTGCAGGTGATCCTCGAAGGCGACGCCCCGACCGAGG
>NZ_DAIPIW010000002.1:54561-92756 GCF_036770585.1 Yoonia sp.
TCGGTGCTGGGCGACGGGCTGCAGGTGATCCTCGAAGGCGACGCCCCGACCGAGGCGGTGCGCTTTCGTGCGATTTCCGCCGCAAGCGGCGTGGTGGATGCAAGCCGCGTCATCGACAACCTTTCGGTGGTTGATTCGACGCAGATCGCGCCGCCGGAATTCGCCATCGAAATCCTGCGCAATGACGCCGGGGTGTCGCTGATCGGGCTGATCCCTGCCTCAACAGATCGTGATGCGCTGGCCCGCCGGATCACCGCGATTGCGGACGGCAGCAGCGTCACCGACCTGCTGGAAGTCGGCGACTACCCCGCCCCCGAAAACTGGCGCACGACCCTGAACTATGCGCTGCGGGCGCTGGACATGCTGCCGAAGTCCAAGATCTCGATGAACGCAGAGCGCGTGATCGTGGATGCCATCGCCGACAGCCCCGAAGAAAAGCGGCGGCTGGAGGTCGCCCTTGCCCGCAACACGCCCGAAGGTGTCCGGCTGGCCATCGATATCCGCGCACCCCGCCCCGTGATTTCGCCCTTCACCACCCGCTTTCTGCTGGATGAGGACGGCGCCCGCTTCGATGCCTGTTCCGTCGACAGCGAAGAGGCGCTGCGCGAGATCATGACCGCCGCCTCTGCCGCAGGCTTTCGGGACCGGGCGCCTTGTGTCTTTGCTCTTGGCGCGCCCTCGCTGAGCTGGGGCGAGGCTGTGGCCCTGTCGATCAGGGCCCTGACCGAGATCGGCGGCGGCACAGTCACCGTTTCGGATACCGATGTCACGCTGGTTGCGGCGGCGGGCACCGACCAGCGCACCTTCGATCTTGCCGTGGGGCGGCTGGGGAACGCGCTGCCCGACGCCTTTGCCCTGCGCAGCGAGTTGCCCGTGCTGGCCGAGGACACGGACCAGGCGGTTCCGAACTTCACCGTAACCCTCAGCCCCGAGGGGCAGGTGCAGCTGCGCGGCCGTGTGCAGGACGACATTTCCAACACCGTGGCCGAGACCTTTGCGCAGGCGAAATTCGGTGAAAGCAACATCACGATGGGGACCCGCATCGGCGAGGACTTGCCGCAAGGCTGGTCGATCCGCGTGCTCGCCGGGATCGAGGCGCTTTCGGCCCTGTCCAATGGCGTCGTCGTGGTCGAACCCGCGCGTTTCTCGGTGCGCGGCAATACCGGCAACGCCGACGCCAGCGCGGAAATCGCGCGGTTGTTGATCGAGAAGCTGGGACAGACTGCCGATTTCGATATCGACGTGACCTACCTCGAACAACTCGACCCGATTGCAAGCCTGCCGACCCCCGAGGAATGTCTTGCGCGGATCAATGCGGCAAAGGATGAAACCAAGATCCTCTTCGATCCCGGTTCGGCCCAATTGACCGCCGAGACACAGCCCGTGGTGGATGCGATTGCCGAGATCCTGCGCGACTGTGGTGATCTGCCGATTCGTGTGTCCGGCTATACCGACAGTCAGGGTCGTGAAGAGATGAACCGCCAGTTGTCCCAAGACCGCGCCGACGCCGTCCTGACGGCGCTGCGCGCGCGCCGCGTGCTGACGGGAACCTTCGAAGCCATCGGTTTCGGCGAGGAAAACCCGATCGCCGACAACGAGACCGAAGAGGGCCGCGAGGCGAACCGCCGCATCGAATTCAGCCTGATCCCCGATGAACCCGAAGTGCCCGAGGCGCTGCTTGCCCCGGGTGTCGATGGCGGGGACGGCGACTTACCTGCCGATCCGGCACCCGAGAACGGCACAGACACGGCGACCGACCCCGTCCAGCCGGTCGCGCGCCCGGAAAGCAACTAAGAGAGACCAAATGAACAGACAGGAATTCATCCTCGCGACGGCCGTGATCCTCTTTGTCGCTTTTGCGCTCGGCTGGTTCGCAAGCTGGCTGGTCAACCGTTTCACCCGCGTGACCAAGTCCGAGATCGGTGAACTCGACAAGATGGCACAGGCCCTGCACGAAGCCGAAGAAACCCGCGATCAGGCGATCACCTATCTGCAACAGCGCGAGGCCGAGATCACCAACCAGCTGGCCCAGACCGAGGCAGAGTTGCGCGCGGCGATGGACGGGCTGCGCGAGGCACGGCAGGAAGCCGAAGAACTGCACAACCAGCTTGGGCGCTGATCAGCGCGGGGCGGCAGCGCGCTGCAAGCGGTCGTTGATCGCAAGCCCCAGCCCGTGGTTCGGGATCGGCGAGACGGCAATCGCCGCAGCTCCCATGGCATCCAGCTTGTGCAGATGCCCGAAAAGGGTCGCTGCCGCCTCGATCAGGTCACCACTGGGCGACAGGTTGAGATCCGCCGCGACCGGACCGAAACCCAGCAAGACCTCGCCTTCCTGCGCCGATGTCGCATTCAAACGCACCCGCCCTTGCGGGGCGTAATGCGAATGAAGCTGCCCCGGGGCGACGGGGATCGCCGGATCGTCAGGCCGCAGAAGCGGCTGGCCCAGACAGGCTTCGATGGCCTCGACCGGAATACCCCCCGCACGCAAAAGCGCCGGAGCGCCCAGGCAGGACAGAATCGTTGATTCCACTCCGACGCCGCAGGGCCCGCCGTCCACCACCGCATCGATACGGCCCGCAAGGCCCGCCAGCACATGCGTTGCCGTGGTCGGACTGACCCGCCCTGACGGATTGGCCGAAGGGGCGGCGATCGGCCCGTCGAAGGCAGCAAGCAAGCCTTGCGCCACCGGATGATCCGGCACGCGCACCGCCAGCGTTTCCTGCCCCGCTGTCACCAGTTTCGAAATCCCCGCACCCTCGCGCATCGGCAGAACCAGCGTCAGCGCGCCCGGCCAGAAAGCGCCGGCCAGCCGCTCCGCGTGGTCGTTGAACACCACAAAGCGATGCGCGGTCTTGGCATCCGCCAGATGGACGATCAGCGGGTTGAAACTCGGCCGGCCCTTGGCGGCATAGATCCCCGCCACGGCGCGGTCATCGCGCGCATCGGCCCCCAACCCGTAGACCGTCTCGGTCGGGAAAGACACAAGTCCACCGGCACCCAAAATCTCGGCCGCCCGCCGCAGTCCGGCCTGATCGGGCCCCAGCGTAAGTGTCGCATGCGTTGTCATGACGTGGCGTTTCAGTTGATGGGATGGCCGTGTCGGATAGTTTGGCCATATTCACGGATGCATAGCGACCGGTGCAAGCTTTGCCAAGCAGACCGGTTTTCGGAGCAAACCCATGCCATATCGCGCCCCAATCGGCGATTACCAATTCCTTCTCGACCATGTGGTCGACTTTGCGGAGGTTGCCGCGACAGACCGCTTTGCCGAAGCCACACCGGACATGACGCAGGCGATCCTGTCGGAGGCCGGAAAGTTGTGCGAAGACATCATCGCGCCGCTGAACCGCGCAGGCGACCTGCACCCGGCCCATCTGGAGAACGGCATCGTGCGCACATCGCCCGGCTTTGCCGAGGGATACCGCGCCATCGCCGAGGGCGGCTGGATCGGCATGTCCGCCAGTCCCGATGTCGGCGGTCTGGGCCTGCCAATGGCGCTGACGACCACCGTGAACGAAATGCTCGCCAGTGCCTGTCTGTCGCTGCAACTGTCTCCCTTGATGACGCAAGGCCAGATCGAGGCGCTGGAACACCACGCCTCGGACGCGATCAAGGACCTTTACATCCCCAATCTCGTCTCCGGTGCCTGGAGCGGCACGATGAACCTGACAGAACCGCAGGCCGGATCGGATGTCGGTGCGCTGCGCACCAAGGCCGAACCGAACGGCGACGGCAGCTACAGCATCACCGGCCAGAAGATCTATATCAGCTGGGCGGACAATGATTTCACCCGGAACGTCTGCCATCTGGTGCTGGCCCGCCTGCCCGATGGTGTGCCGGGCACGAAGGGCATCAGCCTTTTCATGGTGCCCAAGCTGATCCCCGACGAAAACGGCAACCCCGGCGAAAAGAACAACCTGCGTGTCGTCAGTCTCGAACACAAGATGGGGCTGCACGGATCGCCGACGGCGGTCATGGAATATTCGGGCGCCAAGGGCTGGCTTGTGGGCGAGGAACACGGCGGCATGGCCGCGATGTTCACGATGATGAACAACGCCCGTTTGGGTGTGGCAGCGCAAGGCGTCGGCGTGGCCGAGGCCGCCTATCAGCACGCGCTTGCCTATGCCCGCGACCGCAAGCAGGGGCGCGCAGGTGGGACCGGAGCCATTATCGAACATGCCGATGTGCGCCGGATGCTGACCACGATGAAGGCCGACACCTATGCGGCCCGCGCCATCTGCCTGATGAACGCCGTCGCCATCGACATGGCGTCCTCGGCCGACGGGACCGATTGGACCGCCCGCGCCGCCTTCCTGACCCCGATCTCCAAGGCCTTCGGGTCCGATATCGGCTGCGAGGTCTCTGCCACCGGGATTCAGGTCCACGGCGGCATGGGCTTTATCGAGGAAACCGGCGCCGCCCAATACGCCCGCGATGTGCGCGTCGCCACGATCTACGAGGGCACCAACGGCATTCAGGCGATGGACCTTGTCGCCCGCAAGCTGATGGACGGCGGCGAGGCCGCGTTCCGCCTGCTGGAAGAGATCGAACAGGGGGCCGAGGCCGCCAAGGCGACCCTGCCCGAGCTTGCCAGCGCCGTCTGGCAATCCGCCGAGAACCTGCGCGAGACCACCGAATGGCTGGTCGCCCAATCCGACCTGACCGAGCGTTTCGCCGGTGCCGTCCCATATCTGAGGGCCTTTGCCCGTGTGCTGGGCGGCCATGTGCACCTGAAAAGCGCGCTGGCAGGGGATCAGGGGCGGCAACGTCTCGCGACCTTCTACATCAAGCGTATGCTGCCCGAGCATCTGGGCCTTCTGGCGCATGTCCGCGAAGGCGCAGGGGACTTGATGTCGATCACGGCGGATGATTTAGCGGCCTGATGAAAGATCAGACAGGCGGCATCCGCTATCCCCATGCCGAACCGCCCGAGACGGGCACGGCAACGCAAGTGGCCGATGGCATTCTCTGGACGCGGCTGCCGCTGCCGATGGCGCTGGACCATGTGAATGTCTATGCGCTGGATGACGGCGACAGCTGGACCGTCATCGACACGGGCATGGCGTCGAAAACATCCAAGGCGATCTGGCAAAGGCTGCTTGACGGGCCGCTTTCCGGCAAACCCGTGGCCCGTGTCGTCGTCACCCACCACCACCCCGACCATGTGGGGTTGGCGGGATGGTTCATCGCTCAGGGCGCGGCCCTTGCCATGCCGCGCACCGGCTGGCTGATGGCGCGGATGCTGACGCTCGACGTGCAAGAGGTGCCGGACGACAGCGCGATCACCTTCTACACCCGCGCGGGCATGGACCCGAACGAGCTGGAACGGCGCCGCACGGAACGCCCCTTCAACTTTGCCGATTGCGTGGCCCCCCTGCCGGTCGGTTACACCCGCCTGACCGAGGGCGAGACCATCGCCATGGGCGGGCGCATCTGGGACATCCGGATGGGGAACGGCCATGCCCCCGAACACGCGACCTTCTGGAGCCGTGACGACAATCTGGTGATCGGCGGCGACCAACTGCTGCCGTCGATCAGCCCCAACCTCGGCGTCTACCCGACCGAGCCCGAGGCTGATCCGGTGAAAGAGTGGATGGAATCTTGCCGGTATTTCCAGTCCTTCGCGGACAATGCGCAATTGGTCCTGCCGGGCCATAAACTGCCCTTCACCGGTCTTTCGACCCGACTGCGGCAATTGATCGACAACCACGAAGGGGCGCTGGCCCGACTGCTGGACCACCTGTCAGAACCGCAAGCCGCCGGAGACTGCTTTCTGCCGCTCTTCAAGCGCACCATCGGACATGGCGAATACGGGCTGGCTTTGGTCGAGGCGGTGGCGCATCTCAACCATCTGCATCAGGCGGGTTTGGTCACGCGCGCTCTGCGCGACGATGGCGCTTTCGTCTTTCAGCGTCTCTAGCGTTCACGCCACCAGCGCCGCGCGCAGTGGCACCATCTCGACCCCCTGCGCGGTCACCTTGCACAATGTGTCTTGCGGCACGGCCGTCCAACGCTGCGCCATGCCGCACAGCGGCTCGGACGCCACGGACCGCCCGCCATGATCCAACACCGCCGAGACATAGAGCGTCGGCGCGGACCCGCTTGAGGCATGTCGGAAGCCGTAAAGCGTCTCGCCGTCAGAGAAGGCGCAGGTGATCTTGGTCGGACCGTCGTCGCCCTCTGCGCCGATCTGGTCCAGCGTCAGCGCCAAGGCGCGCAGCGGATCGGTCGCCAGCCCATTGGCGAGAAGTGTCAGGAAGATCATCTCGCTATCGGTTGTCCCGCGCATCTGTTCGAACAGATGCTCGGGCAAGGCGGCCATCATCCGGCGACGGATCGTTCTGAAGTGCGGAATCTGTCCGTTGTGGCAGAACGTCCAGTTCCCCGAAGTGAAGGGGTGGCAATTGACCCGCGTCGTCTCGCCGACCGTCGAGGCGCGGATATGGGCGATGAACAGCGGCGACCGCACCATGCGGCAGAGGTTGATCAGGTTATCATCGGCCCAAGCAGGCAAGACATCACGGTAGAGGCCCAAAGCCCCCCGGTCATCGTACCAGCTGATCCCGAAGCCGTCGCCATTGACGGCCAGCTTCGCCTCGGTCGCATGCTGGCTTTGATCAAGCAGCGAGTGCACCGGACGGACCACGATGTTTTCAAGCGGGATCGCGGGACCCGTGTAGGCGGCAATGCGACACATGTCAGTGGCGGGCGTCCATCTTGGCGACCAGACGGCGCAGGATGCGGCTTGCGGTGGTTTCACAGGCGGCAGGGATGATCGCGTGAACGAGGGCCGCCAGACCCGCGACCGTCAGCCAGAAGGCGAAACCGACGGCAAAGCGCATGTGCTGGAAATAGGTCTCGTTCACCGTCGCAGGATGATCGAGGAAAACCGCAGCGAAGAGACCCTTGGACCCGGATGTTTGTGTTGTGTCGGACATGCTGTTGTTCCTTTCCTTGTCTTGCCGCACAACCTAACCGGCAAGGCAACCGAATACGTCCCAATCTTGATTGCATGGACCCCAATTATTGGGATAGTGTCCCATCAATGACATATTCCATCGACGATATAGACCGCGCCATCCTTGTGGCGCTGCAAGACGATGCCAGTCTCTCGGTCGACGACATCAGCGGGCGCGTGAACCTGTCCCGCAACGCCTGCTGGCGGCGGATCAAGCAGATGGAGGAAGCGGGGATCATCAAGGGACGCGTGGCGCTGGTCGATCCCGCGCTGGTCGGGGTGCCGCTGACGGTCATGGTCCTGATCCGCACCAACCAGCACGACGACATGTGGATGAAGGCCTTTCAGTCCGCGATCCGCTTTTTTCCCGAAATCGTCGGGGCCTACCGGATGACCGGCGATCTCGACTATGTCCTGCGGGTGCGTGTGGCGGATGTGCCGGCCTATGACGCCTTCTACAAACGGCTGACCGCCCGTATATCGGTCTCGGATATCTCGGCCAGTTTCGTGATGGAAGAGATCAAGGAAACAACGGCGGTGCCGGTCTGAAAGACCACATGGGCTTGCGGGGCTGCTGGAAAATGACGGTTCGCGCAACCGCGCGTCAGACAGATGCAGATGTGACGTCCTGACCCGTGACATCACATTCTGAATCGTCTAAGGACATGCAAACTCTGACGTTGAGGGACCATCATCATGGACGAGCACAAGCACGGCGAAATGGATATTTCGGATCAGGAAAAGACCCTTGCGTCTTTCATGAGCATGACCACCAAGGCCGTGATTGTGATCATCGTCTTGCTGATTTTCCTCGCTCTTGTCGGCGCCTAGATCCCTTTGAAACGCAGAGCTTTCCTGATCGGCCTGCCGCTTGGGCTATCGGCCTGCGCGGCGCAAAGCGTATGGGCGCCCGATGACGTGGTCTCGCGCGCGATCTATCGTTCCGAGGGGCCGAAACACCTGACCCTCTACACCATGCGCAACACCCAATCCGGCAGCGGTGCGCATACCGCCCTGCTGATCGACGCAAGTCAGCGGGTCATCTTCGATCCGGCGGGAACATGGCGGCAGGACATCATGCCGGAACGCAATGACGTGCTGTTCGGCGCATCGCCGCGGATGGAACAGATCTATGTCAGCATCCATGCGCGAGTGACCTATTACGTGACCGGCCAGCGGATCGACGTCTCCCCTCAGGTGGCCGAACAGGCGCTGACCCTCGCCCTTGCGGCCGGTCCTGTCCCTGCTGCGAACTGCACCCGTGTGACCTCGCGTCTTTTGCGGCAACTGCCGGGGTTCGAGAGCATCCGCCAAACCTGGGGCCCGAACACGCTGGCCGAGGATTTCGGCAGGCTGCCCGGTGTCACCACCACCGTCTACCGTGAGGATGACGACCCCGACAAAGCCGTGGCAACCGCCACGTTCTCGGACCGGCTTACAGCAGGGCAGTAAGCCCCATGCCGACATAAAGCGTCACGCCGCCACAAAAGATCGCCCAAAGCACGTTGCGCGTCCAAACGCCGATGATGACGGTCGCAATCGCCGCCAGCGCGCGGACAGGATCGAACACGCCCCCGGTCGCTGCGGGCCAGATCACAAGGGGGGCAACCATTCCCGGCAGGACCGCGACAGGTGTGTAACGCAACAGGCGCAGCACGAAAGCCGGCATGGGGCGGTCGCCGATCAATCCCAGAAAGGAAAACCGGATCACGAAGGTGCCGATCCCCATGATGACGATGATCGTCCAGATCTCGGTCGCCGAATAGGTCATGCCTTGCGTCCTTCCATCCAGATTTCCACCAACGCGCCCGTCAGCATCGCCGTGCCCGCCGCGATCAAGAGGCCGGTCCCCGCCGGCATTTCCACCAGCGCGATCCCGACGCTGGCCGAGACCGCCGCCGCCGAAACATGGGCCAGCGATTTCAGCATCGGTGCTACCATCGCCAAAAACATGATCGGCATGATGAAATCGAGCGCCCAGGCCTCGGGGATCGCTTGCCCCGCAAGGATCCCGACCAGCGTGCTGGCAAACCAGACCGGCGTGATCGGTGTCGCGACCCCAAGGAAATACTGCACCCGTTCCGGCACTGTCATGTCCGGTCGCGCCTCGTAGCGGGCGATCGAGGTGATATAGGTCTGATCGAAGTTGAGATAGGCAATCGTCGCCCGTTGCCAAAGCGGGGCCGCCCCCAGATAGGGCACAAGCGACGCCGAATACATCGCCATGCGCAGATTGACCGCAAGTGCCGCCAGCAAAACAAAGGCGATGCTTGCATTCTCGACCATCAACTGGATCGCGGCGAACTGCGCGGCACCGGCGATGACAAGCACCGTGAACCCCATCGCCTGCGCCAAGGTCAGCCCCGCATCCGTCGCGATGACCCCGAAGAGCGTGGCAAAGGGCGCGGCCATCAGGATGAAGGGCGCCCCGTCGCGCACCCCAGCCCAATATGCGGAACTGGCTGGCCTTTTCACTGTGGAAACCGTCATTGCTTTGTCCTAGCCTGACTTGCGTGGTGTTTGGCTTATCGCCAGTGATCGGGAAAGACAATTGGGACGGACCCTTGATACCTCGCCCTATCTGATCGCGCCGGACCCGGCGAGCGCGCGGCTGACGCGTGCCGTGACCGGCACCGATCAGACCGGTGCAGAGGTGGCCTTGAACGTGGTCGAGGAACGACCGCTGACCATCTATCTGAACGCGCAGGAAATCGTCACCGCGATGACGATCGGGGATTATCCGCAGTATCTGGCGCTTGGCTTCCTGCGCAATCAGGGGATGCTGAAACCCGACGACACGATTACGGGTGTAGACTATGACGAGGAACTGGAAACCGTCGTGGTGCGCACCGCCAGCCAGACGACATATGAAGACAAGCTGAAGAAAAAGACGCGCACCAGCGGCTGTGCGGTCGGCACGGTCTTCGGCGACATGATGGAGGGGCTGGAGGGCGTCAGCCTGCCCGCCACGCCGGTCAGGACATCCGACCTTTACGCGCTGGCGCATCTAATCAACCGCACGCCGTCGCTCTATCTCGAAGCGGGCGCGATCCATGGAACGGTGCTGTGTCAGGGCAACCGCCCGCTGGTCTATATGGAGGACGTGGGCCGCCATAACGCCGTCGACAAGATTGCGGGATGGATGCTGTCGGAAGGGATCAGCGCAGACGACAAGATCCTTTACACCACGGGGCGGCTGACCTCGGAAATGGTGATCAAGACGGCGATGATGGGGATACCGACGCTGGCCTCGCGGTCCGGCTTCACCGCTTGGGGGGTCGAGATCGCGCGGCAGGCGGGCCTGACCCTGATCGGGCGGATGAAGGGGCAAAGGTTCGTTTGCCTTGCGGGCGAGGAACGGCTGATCCGCGATGCCGACCCGGCGCAGGTGGCGGATGAACCGGACAGGTCCGGGCGCAAGGGGGCCGCGTGAAACAGCCCCTTGGTGTGATTCTCGCGGGCGGGCAGGCCACGCGCATGGGCGGCGGCGACAAGGGGCTGCTGCCCTTGGGCCAAGGCACGATCCTGAGCCATGTCATCGCGCGGCTGAACCCGCAGGTGGCGGGACTTGCGCTGAATGCCAACGGCGATCCGGCACGCTTCGCGCATCTGGGGCTGCCGGTGGTTTCCGACAGTGTCGCAGGTTTCGCAGGCCCGCTGTCGGGGGTTCTTGCGGGTCTTGACTGGGCCGCAACCCAAGGCGCCGACCATATCGTCACCGCCGCCGCCGACACGCCGTTCTTTCCTTGCGATCTGGTGGCGCAATTGCTGCGGGCCGCCGAGACGACAAAGAGCGGGCTGGCCCTTGCCCGCACGCCGGACGGGCGGCACCCGACGTTCGGCCTCTGGCCCGTTGGCTTGCGCGATGACCTGCACGCGGCCTTGAATGACGGCTTGCGCAAGGTCGTGCTCTGGACCGACAGGCACGGCGGGGCGACAGCGCATTTCCCCGATGACGCCGCCTTCTTCAACGTCAACACGCCCGAAGACCTGCGCATAGCGGAAGGGATGCTATGAAGATCTACGGCATCACCGGCTACAAGAACGCGGGCAAAACCGGCCTGATGGAACGGCTGGTGATCGAGATCACGGGGCGCGGGTTCACCGTCTCGACCGTCAAGCACGCGCATCACAGCTTTGACGTGGATCATGCCGGCAAGGACAGCTATCGGCACAGGCAGGCAGGCGCGCAACAGGTGCTGTTGTCGTCCCGCAACCGCTGGGCGCTGATGACCGAGCTGCGCGGCGCGGATGAGGCGCGCCTCGATGATCTGCTGGCCCGGCTTGCCCCCGTCGATCTGGTGCTGGTCGAAGGCTACAAACGCGACCGCCACCCCAAGATCGAAGCCTTCCGCGCCGAGATGAACCACCCGCTGATCGCGCCGGACGACGACACGATCCGTGCCGTGGCCAGTGACACGCCCGTGACCGTCGGCCAGCCCGTCTTGGATCTGGATGACACAAAGGCCATCGCCGATTTCATCCTGCACGAGGTTGGCCTGTGAGGGTGGATACCGTCCTCATGGTCGACTGGTCGGCGGGCAATGAGCAATCGGTGAAGCCGAAAGCCGACGCGATCTGGTATTGCGTCGCCCGAGGGGGCACCGTCGACGCGCCGGTCTATTGCCGCAACCGGCAGGTCGCCGAAGCCGAGATCACCGTGATCCTCGACGCCGAACACGCCGCAGGTCGGCGGGTGCTGGCGGGGTTCGACTTTGCCTTCGGATATCCCGAAGGGTTCGGTGAACGGCTGACCGGCAGCGACGATCCTTTCGCCATCTGGGAGTGGTTCGCCGCGCGTGTCACGGACAGGCCGAAGACGAACAACCGGTTCGATCTGGCCAATGAGATCAATAGAACGCTCGGCACCGTCGGTCCCTTCTGGGGGCATCCGCAAGGCAAGTCGTTCACGCATTTGCCCATGAAGCGATCCGACCGGTCCGCCAACGTTTTTCTAGAAAAACGTAAGGCGGAAAGGTTAAACAATGCGAAATCTGTCTGGCAACTTGCCTACAATGGCGCTGTCGGCTCGCAGGTCATCATGGGTCTGCCCTTCCTGAACCGGCTGCGCCTCCGGTTCAGCGACGATCTGGCCGTCTGGCCGTTCCAGCCGCTCGACCGCCAAATCGCCCTTGTCGAAATCTGGCCCTCGTTGATCGACGGTGTCGTCAAGGATACGATCCCCGAAGGCAAGATCAAGGATGCCCATCAGGTCGAGGTGCTGGCCCGCACGGTCGCCCGCCTTTCCCCCGACGCGCTTGCCCGCATGCTGGACACGCCCGCCACCCCCGAAGGCTGGATTTTCGGCCTCGGGCATGAGGCGGCGCTGGAACAGGCCGCACGGGACAGCCTTGCCCCGCCGAAGCTGAAAAACGACTGCTTTGCCATGCCGCAGGGGGCGCATTGGACGCCCGTTGATGAAGCCCTCGCGCATCTTAGGACCCATCTCGGGCCGGTCGCAGAGATCGAAACCGTCCCGCTTGCCGCTGCCGCCCGCCGCTTTGCTGCCGCCGACATCACCGCAGCACGGTCGCACCCGCCCGCGCCGAATGCCGCCGTTGACGGCTACGGCTTCGCAGGACCCGCACCCGAAGGCGTGAACACCCTGCCCCTGCTTGCCGGTCGCGCCGCTGCCGGGGCACCCTATCCGCATGCCGTTCCCGCAGGCCATGCCATCCGCATCCTGACCGGTGCCAACCTGCCAGAGGGCGTGGATACCGTCATCCTGCAAGAGGACGTGCGCGCCACGCATGACACGCTTCGCTTTCACGGCCCCCTGAAGATAGGGGCCAACGCGCGCAAGGCGGGCGAGGACATGCAGGCGGATGCGGTGATCCTGACCAGGGGCCGCAGACTGTCGCCGGGCGATATCGGAATGCTCGCCGCTGCGGGGATCGGTCAGGTGCAGGTCCACAGGCCGCTGCGCGTCGGCATCCTGTCGACCGGAGACGAGCTTGTCCGTGCAGGCGACACCGCCCATGACGGGCAGATCTTCGACGCCAACGGACCCATGCTGACGGCCCTTGTCGCAGGCTGGGGATATGACGCGATCCCCTTGGGGCGCGCGCCTGACGACCGCCAAAAGCTTGGCGCCATGCTCGACGATGCCGCGACCCGCTGCGATGTCATTCTCACGTCCGGCGGGGCATCCGCAGGCGACGAAGACCATGTTTCAGCACTTTTGTCGGAGACCGGCAGTTTCGCGCTCTGGCGGATCGCGATGAAACCGGGGCGACCGCTGGTCATGGGGGTCTGGCAGGGCAAGCCCGTCTTCGGCCTGCCGGGCAACCCTGTCGCGGCAATGGTCTGCGGACTGGTCTTCGGCGCACCGGCCTTGCGCGTCATGGCAGGTGGCGACTGGACCGCACCACAGGGCTACCTGCTGCCCGCCGCCTTTGCCAAATCCAAGAAAGAGGGCCGCAGCGAATATCTGCGCGCGCGGGTGACGGAAGGACAGGTCGCGGTCTTCCCTTCCGAAGGCTCGGGCCGTGTCTCGGGCCTGTCATGGGCGACGGGGCTTGTCGCCCTTGACCCAGCCGCGCTGACCATCAACCCCGGCGACCCTGTCCGCTATATCCCCTTCGCGGACTTCGGTGCATGAAGATCAGTGTCGGCATCCCGCATCAGGATCGTGAAGAAGCCGCCGCCCTCTACTGGGAGGCATTCGGAGAGAAGCTGTATTTCGTGCTGGGCCCGAAATACCGTGCGATCCGCTTCATCACCTCGGTGTTGCGGGCCGATCACGGGGTCTGTGCCCATGACGAAAACGGGCGTCTGGTCGGCGTTGCGGGCTTCAAGACCTCCCAGGGCGCGCTTGTGGGGGGCGAGTTCCACGACCTGCGCCGCATCTACGGCTGGACCGGTGCCGCCGTTCGGATCGCGCTGCTGGCCGCACTCGAGACCGATGTGGAAAACGAACGCTTCCTGATGGACGGCCTCTTCGTCGCGGAAGAGGCGCGCGGGCAAGGCATCGGCACCGCCCTGCTCGACGCGGTCACGGCCGAGGCGAAACGGCGCGGCTACCGGCAGATCCGGCTGGATGTGGTGGACACGAATACCCGCGCCAAGGCGCTTTACCGGCGGCGCGGGTTCGCCGAGATCAAGACCGCGAAAATCGGCGTCATGCGCCATGTTTTCGGCTTTCGCACCGCAACGGCCATGGTCCGCGACATCTACCCCGAACCGATCAGCGCACCGGCGGCAAAGACCAGCGCACCGCCAAGGACGACCTGAAACGTCGCCTTCAGGAACGGCGTCTGCATGAAACGGTTCTGGATCCAGACGATGGCCCATAATTCGATGAACACGACCACGAAGGCGATGGTCGTCGCGGTCCAGAAATCGGTGATCAGATAGGGCAGCGCATGGCCCATGCCGCCGATTGTCGTCATGATCCCCGAGGCAAAGCCGCGTTTGGTGGGCGAGCCGCGCCCCGAAATCACCCCGTCATCGGATGCCGCTTCGGTAAATCCCATCGAGATCCCCGCCCCGACCGAGGCCGCCGTGCCCACCAGAAACGTGGTCCAGGTGTCCTGCGTGGCGAAAGCGACCGCGAAGATCGGCGCAAGGGTCGAGACCGACCCGTCCATCAACCCCGCCAGCCCCGGCTGCACCCATGTCAGCACGAATTGCCGGTGGGCGGCATCCTCTTCCTCGGCGCGGGTGTCGTCGTCGAGATACTTTTGTTCCAGATCATGCGCCTTGGCCGAATGGCCGGCCTCGGCGGCGGCGAGTTCACCCAAGAGATCGCGTGTCGCGGCATCCTGTGTCCGTTTTGCGGCGGCCAGATAGAACCGCTCGGCATCCTTTTCCATCTGCGCGGCTTCGCTGCGGATCCGCTCGAGGCTGAGGTTTTCGATCAGCCAGACCGGACGGCGGGCGTAAAACCCCGAAACATGCTCGCGCCGGATCAGGGGGATCACCTCGCCGAAACGGGACCTGTAAAGGTCGATCAAGCGGCCACGGTGGGTGTCCTCTTCTGCCGCCATGCCATCGAAGACGGCTGCCGACCCCGGAAAGTCCGCGCGCAGCCTTTCGGCATAGCTGCGATAGATGCGCGCGTCGTCCTCTTCCGAAGAAATCGCGAGCGCGAGGATTTCCTTTTCGGACAATTCACCAAAATTGCGACGTTGGGTAAACCAGCGCATAACGACACCCATCTTTTAGAACAATTCTAAAATAGTCGTATCGGGGTGAAGTGCAAGGCCTGTTTCAGGCGTCAAAAATGTCGCATGACCTTGAAAACCCAAGCGGACTGTTTAGCTGCCCACTAAGCAAGGCCGGATCAGCAATTCCCCTTCTCATGGCTGGTCACAGCGCTTGCCCCCGGGCGGCGATATACCCTCCCCGCGTGATCCCGCCCCGGCAAATCCGGCAGCCTGCTTCACTTCCTCGCAGGTGCCGCACGGCGATGGGGCCCTCATCCCCTTGTGCCCCATCGCCGCTAAGCCGTCTCACCGTGACCCGCAGGGCGTGCCCGTCATCCATTTTGCGGGACATCGTCGGGAACAGCGCCTAGTCCAGCCTGCGCACTTCGAGGTTCTGGCCCTGCCGCTTTTGTGTCTCGAAGCGACCCGTCTTGGTCAGAAGGTCGCTCAGCTTGGTGCTGCCGTAGGTGCGCGGGTCAAAGTCGGGATGGGCGCGGGTGATATACTGGCCCAGTTGTCCCAGCGAAAACCATTCTCCTTCGGGGTCGATGCTTTCCATTGCCTTGATCACCAGCGGCACCGCCTTTGACGGAGGCTGACGGTCGCTGCCCGTCTTTACGGCGGTGCTTGCCTTGACAGGTTTGTCGGTCTTTTCCTCGGTCACGAGGTTCTCGATCAGGATGAAACGATTGCAGACATTGCGCAGACTGGCGGGGGCCTTGCCTTCGCCGATCCCGATGACCTCGACCCCGTCCTCGCGCAGGCGGTTGGCCAGCGCGGTAAAGTCGCTGTCCGATGACACCAGCACGAAGCCGTCGAAACGGCCCGTATGCAGGATATCCATCGCATCGATCACCAGACCGATATCGCTGGCGTTCTTGCCCTTGGTATTGGCGGTTTCCTGATTGGCCACCATGCCGAGCTCGACGACTTCCTTCTTCCACCCCGCCAGGGCGGAACTTGACCAGTCGCCGTAGACGCGCCGCAGGGCCGGTTCGCCGTAGGTGGTGATCTCGCGCATGATCGCGCCTGCGTATTTTGCAGGAATGTTGTCGGCGTCGATCAGCACCGCAAGCAGCATCCGTCCCTCTGGCATCTAGTCGTCCCCTATCCCTGCAACCGCGTCGAAAATGGCGCGCTCGTCGTCCGAGAACCTGTCATCTTCGTCACCCATTTCCAACCCGTTAAGCGCATAGGCAAAGGCGAGGTCCGCTTGCCCGTCATACCAGACGCCGCCGTTGAACCCGTAGGCATTGCCGAAGTGACCGATCAGCGGGCGCGGGTAGAAAGTCGGGCGGTCGAAGATTTCCAAGCCCGCGCCATAGTGCTGAAATACACCGTCGAGATAATCCCCCGGCCCGTCCTGCTGATGCCAGAGAACCGTCCGGTCCGCCCTTGCCAGACCTTCCGCCAGTTCCAGCATACCCGAAAGGGACAGCCGCAATCCGCCCTGTGGGGAAAATCGGGCAACATTGCCTTGCGTCGCGGCGGGCACAGGGGGCGAATCGATTTGCGGGACAAAGCGGTCTGCCTCACGCCGGAAGGTGGGCAGCGCCTGCGCTAAGCGGTCAGCGGAAACACCTGCCCAGTTGAAGCCGCCACAATCGGGGATCAGCGGCGCAGAGGCCTGCTGCAGGGACTGGCCGGACAGACTTTCGATGACCTCCGCAAGAACGACATAGCCGAGGTTGGAATAGGCAAAACGTGCTTTATTTTGATTTTTCGCGAACCTATTATAAGAAAAGAAGTCCCTGATAGATATGTCTGGCGGCACAAGGTAACCCGCCGCATCATCCAGACCCGCGCTATGACTTGTCACGGCCCCGACCGTGATCGGCACCTGCGGACAGGCCGGATTGCGCAGGTTCCACCCCAACAGGTCCGAGACATCCGTGTCCCACCCGATCCCTTTTTCTGCAAGCAATCGTGCCAGCGTCTGGCCCACCACGATCTTCGAGACCGATGCCACGCGGAACATCGTCTGCGCATCGGCCTGAACAAAGGGCTTGTGGGCAATCGCCAACCGGCGCTGCCCGCCGCATGAGACCGCCAGCCCACAGAAAGCCACCTGCCGGGCAAGCGCCCATGCCAATGTTGCAAGCCCGTGCCTGTCCGCGTCAGTCGCCGCGTGGTCCGTCACAGGGCGTCTCTCCCGTCATGCGCGACGCATACCAATGCGCCTCGGCCAGCGTGTCGAAGGCCACGTAACCGCGCCCCTCCAACCGCTCGCGGATCACGGCCTCGACCAGAACCTCGCCGCAGACCGTCAGTGTCATCAGCTGGCCGATCGCGCCTGCGGTCAGATCGGCAAAGTCTCTGGATGCGGCAGGGGCGAGCCTGAAACTCAGCCCGGCGCCCTCTGTGTCGGATTGCCGGGTCGCGGCCTCGACGTCGTCCGGCGACAGGGCAAGCGCGGCGGTATTGGTTGAAAAGACCACCACCTCGTCAGCAAGCGCCGAAGCACCCGTGACAAGACATGCGCCGACCAAAAGCGCGATAAGGTGATGGCCCAAGGGGATCAGAACTCTACCACCGCGCGGATCGACTTGCCCTCATGCATCAGATCAAAGCCTTTGTTGATGTCATCGAGGCTTAGCTTGTGGGTGATCATCGGGTCGATCTCGATCTTGCCTTGCATGTACCAGTCCACGATCTTGGGCACATCGGTCCGCCCGCGCGCGCCGCCGAATGCCGTGCCGCGCCAGCTGCGCCCCGTGACCAACTGGAAGGGCCGGGTCGAGATCTCGGCACCGGCAGGGGCCACGCCGATGATGATGCTTTCGCCCCATCCCTTGTGCGCAGCCTCGAGCGCTGTACGCATGACACCGACATTGCCCGTGGCATCGAACGTATAGTCCGCCCCACCGCCGGTCAGTTCCACCAGATGGGCGACCATATCGCCGGTCACGTCCGTCGGGTTCACGAAGTCGGTCATGCCGAAGCGGCGGGCCATGTCCACCTTGCCGGGGTTCAGGTCGACACCGACGATCTGGTCCGCGCCCGCCAGCCGCAGCCCCTGAATGACGTTCAGGCCGATGCCACCCAGACCGAAGACAATCGCGCGGCTGCCGATCTCGACCTTGGCGGTATTGATCACCGCGCCGATCCCCGTCGTGACACCACAGCCGATATAGCAGATCTTGTCGAACGGCGCGTCGGGCCGCACCTTGGCCAGCGCAATTTCGGGCAGCACGGTGTGGTTGGCGAAGGTCGAACAGCCCATGTAATGCAGGATCGGCGTGCCATCGAGCATCGAGAACCGCGAGGTGCCATCGGGCATCACCCCCTTGCCTTGGGTCGAGCGGATCGACTGGCAGAGGTTCGTCTTGGGGTTCAGACAATATTCGCATTCGCGACATTCCGGCGTGTAGAGCGGGATGACATGGTCGCCGGGCTTCAGGCTGGTGACACCGGGGCCGACCTCGACCACGACACCCGCCCCTTCATGGCCGAGGATCGCGGGGAACATCCCCTCGGGGTCGGCCCCTGACAGGGTGAACTCATCCGTGTGGCAAATCCCTGTGGCCTTGATCTCGACCAGCACCTCGCCTGCTTTCGGGCCATCGAGATTGACCTCCATCACCTCAAGCGGTTTGCCCGCCTCCAGTGCCACCGCTGCCCTTGTGCGCATCGTCCATCCTCCCATGTCTTTGCCTGGACGATCACGGAAAGCCGCAGCGATTTCAACCGCCGAATGCTGCCGCGCTTGCATTTGGCGCAGCGCAGGTGACAATGAGGGGATGAAACGCGGCGCTTTCCTGATCCTTCTTTTCGCAGCCTGCACGCAGGCTGAAACACCCCCTCCGCTGCCGGAGAACGACACCTGCAATGCGGCCCCTTATGCCGATCTGATCGGGAAGGATGCGACCGCGCTTGAGCGGGTCCTGATCATGCAGCGCCTTCGCATCCTGCGCCCGGGACAACCGATGACGATGGATTTCTGGCCGGACCGGATCAACATCCAGATCGACGAGAACGAACGGATCTCGCGGTTCTTCTGCGGCTGAAGTCTGGGGAAGGAAATGTGCCCCGGTGTCACGAACTGGGTGGGGGCTATTGACCGCAACACCGGGACTTAGCTTTTCGCTATGTCACCACTATCCGCGGCAGGTGTGACGCCAGTTGGCTTGGCTTGCGGCGCTGCAAAGGTGATTTTGCGGCAGAAGCAAGGCGCGCAGCGCTTTGGGCTTGATTTTGCAGGGGTCCGGCGCAACTCTTGCGTATGACAGTGCAAATGCCATCGCAGTTTCATGCGCCGCAACAGATCGCCTTTGACCGCCAGGAATTGAATGTGATTCTCGGTCTTTACGGTCGGATGGTCGCCGCGGGCGAATGGCGCGATTATGGCATGTCTCTGCTTCGGGATGTCGCCGTGTTCGAAGTCTTCCGCCGCACGGCTGAAAACCCGCTCTACCGGATCGAAAAGCGGCCGAAGCTGCGGTTGCGGCAAGGGCAATACGCGGTGATCGGGATGGACGGCCAGATCCTCAAACGCGGCAACGATCTGCGGCAGGTGCTGCATGTGCTGGAGCGGAAACTGATCCGCCCCGTGGACTAGCACGATTACCTGAGTAAATTTGTCAGATTGACTTCCGCAGTGTTTGCGGTCTGCTGTCGTCTGATCAATCGTTCCGCACCCCTTTGAGGCACGCACATGAATGCAACGCTTCGCCCCTACACGGACCACTGCGCCGTCAAGATCGCGTCTCTGCCGCCATTGCAGCAAGCGGCAATCCACATCCTGCGGCAGTTCGCGGGTGAAGACGGCATCGATCGCGCGATACCCGACCGGCTTTGGTCACTGATGGGACCGGGGCGCGGGGCACGCATCGCGCATCTGTGGGCCGACCTTCTGTCGCTGTTCGACCGATTTGCGCACCGTCCCTTGCAGATCAGACCTTTGGACGATCCGATTGCCGACAGCGACGAGGCAGGCTTTGCCGCAATGATCGCGCTAGGCGCGGAAGGCGAGCGCGAGAACGTCATGTTCATGGTGCTGATGATGGTCCGCGCGGATGTCTCGCCGATCGTCACCAGTCTGGCGATCCAGATCGGGCTTTCTCTGCGGCAGGGATTGCTTGCGGAAGACGGATCCGCCGCTCGGGCCACGCACCACTTCGCGAACCGTTTGCACTAGGCTGTCAGGCAAGCCGCCGTTGGGCGAGAATGGCACCGCCGCCCTGAACCTCGATCCGGGTCAGCGCGGTTTCGATCGGCTCGTAGGCGACCGCCATGTGGTGGGCGTTGGCATGGATCAGGGTCTCGGCATCCACCATCATCCCCACATGCCCCTGCCAGAAGATCAGGTCACCGCGCCGGTATGGACCTTCAAAGGGCAGGCCCAATCCGTCACGCTGCATATCGCTGTCGGCAGGGCAGTCGATCCCACAAGCGCGCAAACCCGCCGAGACCAATCCCGAACAATCGATCCCCAAGGTCGAATTTCCGCCCCAGAGGTAGGGCACGCCGAAATGCAGTTGCGCGACGGTCACAGGATCAGCCATGGGGCGATCCAGCGGCCTTAAGTGTTTCTTAGGGATGAACCCATAGGAAGTTTCTAGAAACTTCCTGCGCTCTGCCGTTGCGGTCACACGACAGCCGAATGGCAGATGCAGCAAATCACGCGATTTGAAATCCTCGGCCTCATAGGCATGGGTCGCCGTGGTCGCCACGAAATGCGTCGGATCCGCCGCAGGCCACATAAGATCGGACCGCAAATAGCCTACATAGCCATCCGCCGCCTGCACGAAGGACCAGCCGTCGCGGTCTTCGAAGACCGTCACGGCAGCGCCCAGCAAAAGCTGGCGGTCTCGTGCGCCGTCCGGCGCCCCATGCAAGTCCGCGACCGGCACCGCCACCGACATCAGCCACCCTTCAAGATAGCGGTCCGCCACGACCGACCCCGCCAGATGCAGCGCCGCAACACGGCCATTGGCGGGTGTCAGCCGTCGGTCCATCAAAGGTTCAGCAACTTCGGCAGCGCCTCCAGCACAGCCCGTGCCCCCATGCCGACACCCCCTTTGGGGCGGGCGGGCTTCGCACTTGGTTGCCAGCCGTAAATATCGAAATGGATGTAGGGGCTTTCCACAAAGCGCCGCAGGAAGAGTGCCGCGGTAATGCTGCCCGCCATGCCGCCCGATGGCGCATTGTCGAGATCCGCGATCCCCGGTTCGATCAGGTCCTCATAGGGTTCGTGGAACGGCAGCCGCCAGACGGGATCCGCAACCTTGGCCGCAGCCACCGCCAGCGCCGCCGCGTGGTCATCGTTGTCGGTGAAAAACGGTGCAAGATCGGGGCCCACCGCCACCCGCGCAGCCCCTGTCAGGGTGGCCATGCTGATCACCAGATTGGGCTTGTCATCATCCGACAGCGTCAGCGCATCCGCCAGCACCAGCCGCCCTTCGGCATCCGTATTGTTGATCTCGACCGTCAGCCCCTTGCGCGAGGTCAGGATGTCCTGCGGCCGGAACGCATTGCCCGCGATACTGTTTTCGACGGCCGGTATCAGCACCCGCAGGCGCAAGGGCATCTCAAGCGCCATGATCATATGGGCAAGGCCCAGCACCGTCGCGGCACCGCCCATATCCTTTTTCATCATGCCCATCGAGTTGCCCGGTTTCAGGTTCAGCCCGCCGGTGTCAAAACACACCCCCTTGCCGACCAGTGTCAGCTGAGGCCCTTCGGTCCCCCAGCGCATGTCCAACAGCCGCGGCGCACGGGTCGAGGCGCGGCCGACCGCATGGATCATCGGGAAATTCGCGGGGATCAGATCGTCGCCGATGATCACATCGAGGTTGGCATCATGGGCATTGGCCAAGGCGCGCATCGCCTCTTCCAGTTCGGCCGGACCCATGTCCGATGCCGGGGTATTGATCAGCTCTCGGGTCAGGGCCTCGCCATTGGCGATCACCTCGATCCGGTCGGCGTCAATGCCTTCGGGTGCGACAAGGGCGGGCATGTCCGGCGCCGGACCGGAATAGCGGCTGTATCTGTAGCCCGCCAGTAGCCAGGCCAGTGCCGCCTCGGACAGCGCCTCGCCCGTCAGACCGCTGGCGATCCGATAGGTGCCCTTGGGCAGTTTTGCGGCCAGTCCGGCAATCAGGAACCGCCCACGCGCACGGGCCTTGGGCGTGCCGAAGCCCGCAAGCACACGCCCAAGCCCGCCGTCGGCCTTGCCCAGCAGCACATGCTGCCCCAATGCGCCGGTGAAATGCTGGGATTCGACCCACCGCCGCTCTGTCGGGGTCAGGCGATCAAGCGCTGCGGCCAAGCCGTCAGGGGTGATGACATCGATCGGAATGGCATCACTATCGGCATCGGCAAAGCAAAGAGGCATGGAAAGTCCGGTCATTGGAAGGTCTGCATACCGCCCTACCCTAGCGCCCCCCATCACCGCCGCAAGAGGAAGTGATACCCGCCCCGCCTACTTCACGCGCAGGTTCCAGATCTCGTTCACCGCGACGTCGAACGCGCGTTCCAGCCGCGCCATCACCGCTTCGAGTGCGACCCCATCGTTGAGGCCCAGACAGTTCTGCACGTGGCCAGCGCTGTCAGCCACCTCCAGCAGGCCAAGCTGTCTGGCCGCCAGCGCCACGCGCCGCGCCGGCCGCGCCATTTCCGGCAGGTTCTGTTGCGCCAGCCCCTGTTGAAGGTAGTCCAGCCGCAACGCGATATCCTCGAGAAACCGGCAGATCAAATCCTCTGCCTCCTGCGCGGGCAGGCGGGCGTAGATCCGCTGCACCGGTTCGGGATCGAAAGCCGGTGGCGCGCTACACCGCAGCATCGCCACGCCGGAGGGCACCGGCAAGCGGGTCATGGGATCGGAAAGGTGGGTCACATTGCTCATGGGCGGGTTATAGGGCGCGCAAGGTTCCCAGAAGGTTGACGGGCTGGGAAAAACCCTCTCGAATATTCATCGAATGCCGATTAAGCAGGGCCAAAGCCCGAAAGACCTACCCATGCACCATGCCCGCCCCCTGCCGTCCTACCTGATCAACCGCTACAAGGGCTGGAAGGCGACGGTCTACGCCGAGAATTCCGGCTGGTATCACCGACTGGCCGAGGCGGGGCAGCAGCCGCGGTCCATGGTGATCTCTTGCTGTGACAGCCGCGTGCACGTCACCTCGATCTTCGGGGCCGATCAGGGCGAGTTCTTCATCCACCGCAATATCGCCAACCTGGTCCCGCCGTTCAATCCCGACGGGCACCACCACGGGACCTCTGCGGCGGTGGAATATGCCGTCACGGGGCTCAAGGTCGCGCATCTGATCGTGCTGGGGCATTCGGGCTGCGGCGGGGTCGAGGGATGCTACAACATGTGTTCAGGCCACGCGCCGGAGCTGGAAGAGGCATCAAGCTTCGTGGGCCGCTGGATGGACATCCTGCGCCCAGGCTTCGCAACGCTGGAAGACGGCACGGATGAAGAGCGCAAACGCGCGCTGGAAAAGCGATCCGTGGTGATCTCGCTGGAAAACCTGATGACGTTTCCGTTCATCAAGACGGCGGTCGAGGCCGAGCGGTTGTCACTTCACGGATTGTGGAACGACATCGGCGAAGGCGTGCTGGAGGGGTATGATCCGAAGGCGGATGCGTTCCGGCCGTTGTAGGGGGCGTCGCGTAAAGCCGCTTTCCCAATCCCATCCGCCAATGCTTGGCAGACAAGCTGGACCCCGGCCTTCTTAAGCGAAACCGAACCAAAGGGCAAAACGGCATGATCGTCCGGGACCAACCTTCCGCTCTGCAATTGTTTTTCGTCATGCAGGGTTCCATCGTGCCAAAAATTATTGGCAAGATTATTGGGATCGGGCTTTTGTCTGTCGCTGTCCTGCTGGTTGACCGGCATCTCGTCCCGCTTCCCCGGATCTCGATTGCGGCAATGGGTATCTTCGGCGTTGCCCTGTCCCTGTTTCTGGGGTTCAGAAACAATGCGGCGTATGATCGTTGGTGGGAGGCCCGCAAGTTGTGGGGGGACTGATCGCGGATGTCCGCAATCTTGCCAAACAATCGAGCATCTTCGTGACAGGGGATGCAGACCGTTCGCATATGCTTTGCCATGCAGTCGCTGTTGCTCATCTCCATCGGGGGTTCTTGCGAGATGTTGATGTCAGCGAAGACATCGTCGGTTGGGTTGGCAAAGACAAAACGAAGGCGATGCTTGCGCAACAGAACCCGACAGATGCGGCACTCAGGGCGATTGCTGATCAGATTGGCAAGCTTTCGGGACAGAATGCGATCAGTGGATTTGGACAACTGGCCATCTCGCAAACACTTTCATCTATCGCGCTTGCACAGGCAGGGTGCGAACGCATTGCCTCAACCCCGCTTCCGTTTGTCTACTCTTTGCTCATCAGGCGGACGACATATCTCTATTGCTTGTTGCTGCCTTTCGCGCTGATCGACACAACGGGCGGGTTTGCCCCCTTGTTCGCAGCGGTCGTTGCCTATGTTTTCTTTGGCCTGCAGTCGGTAACCAACGAGCTTGAGCATCCCTTTCGCAATGTCAGCAACGGATTGCCGCTCGACGCCATGTGCCGATTGATCGAGATTTCGGTGTGTGAAGCGCTTGGTCGCCCGGCGCCCAAGGCGATGGTTCCTGAAAACAATGTCCTGACGTGATCTTCCCGGGGTCTGTCAAGGACCGGCCACTCCGGTATCAAGCCCGAGACGACCAGGACGGGCAGGTCTTGTGCGCTATCGGATTGCCTTGAAACACTGTCTGGTCAGGTCTGAGGCCGGACAGGCAAAACTGGCCGAACAGAGCCGCTTGCCACGATCCCCAATCGCGCCTACCCGCCCCACTCTGCCGACTGCATCTCGCGCAACCTACTCGCCGTCCGCTCGAATTCGAACGTCCCCGTTCCTTCGACATAGAGCATCTCCGGTTCCGCTGCCGCGGACGCAATCAACTGCACCTTGGCCTCGTAAAGCGCATCCACCAGCGTCACGAACCGCTTGGCCTCGTTGAAGTTGTGGCGCGAGAGGCGCGGTATATCCTCCAGGATCAGCACCCGCACCGCTTCGGCCAGCGCAAGATAATCCGCAGGCCCCAGCGGCTTGCCGCAGAGATCAAAGAAATTCGCCCGCGCCACCCCGTTGTGAAAATCCGGCAGTTCCACCACACGGCCCTTGACGCGCATCACCAGCGGCGCGGATTTGCCGTTGCTCAGGTGATCCCAGATATCGGCAATCGCCGCCCTTGCGGTGGCATCGTTCGGCACGAAATAGCTTTGCGCCCCCGCTAGCCGGTCCTGCCGGTAGTCGGTCGGGCTGGCAAGTTCATGCACCACCATCCTTTCCTTGATCAGCGCGATGAAGGGCAGGAAAAGCTGGCGGTTCAGCCCATCCTTGTAGAGATCATCCGGCGGGCGGTTCGAGGTGGTGACAACGGTGACACCTGCCGCAAAGAGCGCCTCGAACAACCGCCCCACCAGCATCGCATCGGTGATATCGGTGATCTGCATCTCGTCAAAGGCGAGAAACCGGACCTCGCCCGCCAGTTTCGCGGCGACAGGGGCCAGCGCATCCTGCACGCCGGTCTTGCGGGCGGCGTCCAGTTCGGCGTGGACCCATTGCATGAAAGCGTGGAAATGACGGCGCTGCTTGGGCACCGCGACCAGTTCATACAACAGGTCCATCAGCATGGATTTCCCGCGACCGACCCCGCCCCACATGTAAAGGCCCTTGATCGGCGCGGCGGCCTTGCGGAACAGGCCCTTCTTCACCGGCACCAGCAGGCCCGTGCGGATATGCTCCAGCTTTGGCAGCACCGCGAGTTGCGCATCATCGGGACGCAAGTGGCCCGCGTCGACAGCGGACTGATAGGCTTGTTGAACGGTGGTCATGACAGGGAAATACCCCGCAGCAAGGGGGAATGGAAAGCCTAGTCGCGCAGCGCGGTCCGCAGGGCCTCGATCGCCTCTGCGCCGTGGGTGAAGGGCATCGCGTGGCTTGCCTGTTCCACCACCTCGTGCCGCGCCCAGCGGTTCCATTCGGCCAGCCTTCCAATGGCGGACAGGGGAATGACGGCATCCGCCTCGGCCCAGATCGCCACGACCGGAATGCCCTTCTTGCCAAGCTGCACATGTTCGGCCTTCTGGATTTCGGACAGCATCCCGCGCCTGCTGGACAGCACCGCCGGCAGGAAGCCGCGGCGGTTCAACTGACGCCGCTGGGCCCGAAAGACCTTGTCGATCTGCGGGGTCTGACCGCGGTCGTGGATGTCGCGACGAAACCGGCCATGGGCAACAAGCGCATGCCACCAATCCCCCAAGACCAGCACCCGCGTGCAGAACCGGCTGAACCGCGAGGTGTTCAGAACAATGCCGCCCGGCGCAAAGAGGATCACACGTTTGACCAGAAAGGGGTTCTCGGTGGCATAGGCGACGGCGATGGCACCCCCCATCGAGTAGCCTGCCAGCGTCAGCTCGTCCTGCAACAGGCCATGATAGGCCAGAAGGTCCGTCAACTGCCGCGAAAAGAAGGCCCTGTTCTGGCGGCCCGGTGGTGCATCGGACAGGCCCCGCCCATAGAGGTCGTACATCAGCACACGGTAGCCCAGCGCGCCCAGCCCCTCGGCCACGACCTCCATCCCTTCCATGGGGGTGGTCAGACCATGGATCACAACCGCCACGGGACCACGTGTGGACCCGACCCAGCGATAGTGGGTCACCCCTTGCGACAGGTTTGCGAATTGACCCTCGGCGCCGTGGCGTTCATCGACGCCAATGGGATTGCGGCGTCGCTCCATCGAAAATGGCCAGAGCGCGATGACACCGAGTATAAGAACGGCAAGCCACAAGAAATACCACATCACACAATGACCCGTTCAAAACAATTGCACGGCTCCTAGCCGGTTTGCTGCCAGGCATCCAGTATATAACGGCTTGTCATCAGATCGAGATGCGCACCGCCGCCATTCTTAAAGAGGGTAATTTCGTCCTTAGTATGGCGCTTGAAATCCGGCAGATCATAGAAATCCGCCACCACCGCGTCGACCGAGAACGCACCCGCGGCAATCGGGATCATCAGCTCTCCGATGTGATGGATCGTTGTTTCGCGGCTGTCCACGAACACACGCGCACGTTGCAGCGCCTGATCATCGGCCTCGCGCATGTCGGGACGATAGGCGCCGATCAGGTCGATGTGCTGCCCGGGCTGAAACCACGCGCCTTGCAGGATCGGCTCGGTGGTCATCGTGGCGCAGGTGACGATATCCGCAGCCCGCACAGCGGTCTCCAGATCATCGGCAATCGCCATGTCGGGGAAGGCCGCCTGCAGGGCCTCTGCCGCGGCGCGGGTCCGGTTCCAGACCGTGAACCGGGCGTCGGGAAAGGCGGCACCATAAGCCTCGCGCAGGGAGAGGCCGACCGTGCCCGCGCCGACGATCAGGATATTCCGGCTGTCGGGCCTCGCCAGACGGCGGGCGGCAAGCAGGCTGTCCCCTGCCGTCTTCCACTTGGTCACCAGATGGAAATCGAGGATCGCCTCCAAGGCACCGTCCTGCCCGGAAAAGAGGTTGACCGCCCCGCCGATGGCAGGCTTTCCCTGCGCCTTGTTGCCCGGAAAGATCGTCGCGCATTTGACGGCCAGCCCCAGCCCCGCGATCCACGCCGAGCGGTTCAGAAGTGTATTCTCGCCTTCGTAAAGCAGGACATCCGCGACCTCGGCCCTTGGCCCCTTGTGACCGTCAGCCAATGCATCGGTCAGGGCCAGCCAGTCCAGCGCCTTCTGACCTTCCTCGAACGGGATCATCACGGTCATTGCGCCTCTCCTTTTGTCAAAAGCCCTTCGGTCACCAAGCGGTCGGCCCAGCCTTGCGGTCCGTCGAACAGATGTGTCCGCCAGCCGCGCGCAGCGGCCGCGTGCAGATTGTCGATCCGGTCATCGGCGAAAAGCAAGCTCTCGGGCGGCAATCCGCAATCCGCTTCGACCATTTCGTAGATTGTCGGTTCGGGTTTGATCACACCCATGTGGCCCGAAACATAGCGGCGATCGAATTCCGTCAGGAAGGGATAGACGGGTTCTGCGATCTCGAACGTCTGGATGCCGAAGTTGGTCAGCGCAAAGACGGGCACACCCTTGGCCCGCAGTGCCCGCAGCAGGCGGACGGAATGCGGGATTTCGGGGGCTGCCATCTCGATCCAGCGGTCGTGCCAGATCATCACCTCGTCGTGCCAGTCAGGATAGCGCGCGGCGGTCTCGACGATCACATCGTAGAAGGTCTCGCCGCGATCCACGCGGTCGTTCATCCCGTGCAGGTCGATGGTGGCGAACATCGCGCGGCGGCGGTCCGCGCCGATCACGCTGTCGAAGAACCGCTCGGGCTGCCATTCGATCAGCACGTTTCCGATGTCGAAGACGACCGCCTTGATCTCTGTCATTGGACCTCCTTACCTGCGCAACGGGCGGCGCAACAGGGCGCGTTTCGCCCGCCCGTCGCGCCAGATCATGAAGAGACCGGCGCCAAGGATCAACGCCATGCCGACGTAATCCAGGGCGTCGGGGAATTCGGCGAAAATCGCGATGCCCCAGCCAACCGACATCGGCAGGGCCAGATACTCGAACGGGGCGACATGCGAGGCTTCGGTGACGCGGTAGGCCTGACTGATCAGCCAGCCTGCAACGGCGATCCCGATGCCGATCACCAGAAACACCGGATAATCCGCCGGATCGGGCCACGCCCATTCCCGAAGCAGGAAAGCCAGCGAGGGATCGGGGTTGTCCCCAAAGCGCCCGTCCCCGACGGCGACAAAGAAGACCAGCGACACGATGATGAACATGATCTGGATGTAGAAAGCCATCGTCGCGGCATTTTCGGTCCCGCCCATCTTGCGGGTCAGCACATGGATCGCCGCATAAAAGAACGCCGCCGCCAGCGGCAAGACCGAGGCCACCTGAAACGCCTGCGTGCCGGGGCGCATCATGACGACCACGCCGAGAAAGCCCACAAGAATAGCCGCCCAGCGGCGCGGGCCGACTGTCTCGCCCAGAAACAGGACCGAGGCGAGGGTGATGACAATCGGGCTGATGAACAAGATCGCGACCGCATCCGCCAAGGGCATCGCCGCCAGCCCCAGAAAGAACGTCATGTTGGCAAGAACCACGCAAAGCCCCCGCAGCATGTGTAAGGGCAGTTTCCTCGTCCGTGCGATATCCCAACCGGCGGTGAAGGGCGCGATAAGGCAGACGATGATGATGACCCCGATGACTGACCGGATCAGCACGACCTGATGCAGCGCGTATCCGCCGCTCAGGAACTTGATCGCCACATCGTTGATGGAAGAGAAGACGACCGCAATGGTCGCACAAAGCGCACCCAGCGCAGCAGGCGACATCTGCCTCACGCCTTCGCCGCCTGCCGCACGGCGCGTTCCAGACCATCCAGAAACCGCGCGCGGTCGGCCTTGGAAAACGGCTTGCCCCCGCCCTGCCGGAAGGGATCGGCGGCGCGCATATCCGCCATCAGGTCGCGGGTCGCAAGAACGTTGCCGATATTGGCCTGCGTCAGCGCCTCGCCGTTGTGTTTGATCACCAGCGCACCGTTTTCGATGCAGCGCGCGGCCAGCGGGATATCCCCCGTCACCACCACGTCGCCCGGGCCTGCGCGATCCGCGATCCACATATCGGCCACGTCAGGCCCGTCAGGCACCACCACCGTTTCGACAAGCGGATTGGGCGAGGGCCGCAGCCCGCCGTTCGAGACCACGAACATCCGCAGCTTGTGCCGCGTGCCGACACGTTCCACCTCGGCCTTCACCGGGCAGGCATCGGCATCGACATAGATCACCGGTAGAGAGCCTCGGCATGGAAGGCCACGTGATCTTCCATGAAGGTCGAGACGAAAAAGTAGGAATGGTCATAGCCCTTTTGCAGCCTGATCTGCCCTTCCTGCCGCGCCTCTGCCATCGCCTTTGCCAGATGCTCGGTCCCCAGAAGGTCCCCGAACTGATCATCCGTGCCGGTGTCGATCAGGATCGGCCCGTCAAAACCGACGCCTTGCATCAGCAGGGTCGCATCATGCGGGCCCCAGTTCGCCTCGTCCCCCCAATAGGCCGCGAACTGCTTGCGGCCCCAGTCGCTGCCCGTGGGATGACAGATCGGCGCAAAGGCACTGACCGAGCGGAATCGCCCCTTCAGCGCCATCCCCATCGTCAGCGCGCCATGGCCGCCCATCGAGTGGCCGGTGATCGCCTGCCGGTCCATATCCAGCGGAAAGTGTTCGGCCACCAGCGCGGGCAGCTCCTTTGCCACATAGGACCACATGTGAAAATGCGTCGACCACGGCGCCTCGGTGGCGTCGATGTAGAAACCAGCGCCATGGCCAAGGTCATAGGCGCTGTCGTCGGGCACATCCGCACCACGCGGCGAGGTGTCGGGGAAAATCAGCGCGATCCCCTGCTCGGCCGCCCATTGTTGCGCGCCCGCCTTGGTCATCGCGTTCTCATGGGTGCAGGTGAGACCCGACAGATACCACAGCACCGGCACCGGTCCGTCTGCGGCCTCGGCGGGCAGGAACAAGCCAAAGGTCATCTCGCAGCGGCAGACCTCGGATGGATGGGAATAGACCCCTTGCTTGCCCCCGAAGGCGCGGTTTTCGGATATGGTTTTCATCTGGCAGCCCTCCGCTTTTCCCAAGGGCTACCCCGGCGTCAGAAGCTTGTCACCCACGCAATGACCAGCGAGACCGTCACCACACTGAAAGCCGTCGAAATCAGGATCGAGGCCGAGACCCGCTGCGGCGCCACCCCGTAATGCTGTGCAAGGATATAGACATTGCCCGCGACCGGCAGGGCGGCCGCGGCGATCATCACGCCAGCGGCGTAAGGATCGATATCGAAAAGCAAAAGGGCCGCGATGGCGACGGCGGCGGGATGCAGCACCAGCTTGTTGAACGACAGCCAGCCCGCGACGGCCACTCGCTCGGCCGATTTCGTCGCCAGCGAGGCCCCGATGGCAAACAGCGCCCCCGGCGTGGCCGCAGCCCCCAGCAGCGTCAGAAAGTCGTTCACCGGACGCGGGATCGGCACGGCATAGGCCGAGACGAGCAATCCCAGCGTGATCGAGACGATCATCGGGTTCTTGGCCAGACCGACAGTGACGGTCCACAGAACGCGCGGTGACATGCGACCGTCGCGGGCGCCAGTGATCAGGATCACGATCAGGCTGCCGAAGACGATCAGATCGACCGCCAGCACCATCAGCACCGGCCCGACCGCCGCCTCGCCCAGAAGCAGGGCAAGCATCGGGATACCAAGAAACCCCACGTTGCCGATCACCGCGCATTGCGCCTCGACCGCCGCTTCGGTGACGGGCAGGCCACGCCGCAAGGCAACGATCGTGGCGAGGATATAGACCACGCCCGAAGCGCAGAGGTAGGCCAGCACGAAGGGCCAGTCGAGAATGTCTTCCAGCGACAGGTTCGCAGAAAACCGGAACAGCATCGCCGAAAGCGCGAAGTAGAAGACGAATTTCGTCAAATAGGCCGTCGCCTCGGGCGAAAAGAAGCCGGTGCGGCCCGACCCGTAGCCCAGCGCAATCAGCATGAAGAACGGCAGCGTTTGCAGAAAGATGTCCCACATGACCTAGTCGAACGTCCCCGAGGTCCGCGCCAGCAGCATGAAGGCGCGGGCGGTGCGGGTTTCGCCAAGGGCCAGCAGGTCGGTGTCGGTGGCATTCTCTTCGAAGGTCACCAGCATCTCGTCGAAGCGGCGCAGGAAGTGGTGCACCGCATCGCGAAAGATCGTATCCTCGCGCATCCGCGAGGCTGTCTTGCGCAGGTAGGCCTCGTCCCGGACGGCGCCCAACCGGTCGATGCTCCTGCCCCGCTCGCCCTTGGCAAAGCGGCGCCAGACATCGGCAGGCGCGGACGTCGGACGCATGTCGTCGGTATAGATCCCATCATGCGACAGCAGGGTCAGCACATCCTGACTGGCCTGCACCAGCTTGCGCGCGTCGCGGTTGCGCAAGGCGCGGCGCAGGGCGGCAAAGCCTTCGGTGTCGTTCTCGTCATCGGGGAAATGCAGCGCGCGGATCAGGTCCGGACGCGCCAGCGGCGGGGCGAGGTCCTCGGTCTGGGTGCCGAAGGCAAGGGCGGGCTGGTCAGCGGGCATCTGCGGCGCGGCGCGCGGCGTGATCAGGCGCGACACCTCGCGGCGCGAATGGAAACCGGGCGTCTGCGTGCTGGTCTGCGTGCTGGTCTGCGCGGGAAGGTCCGGTTCCGGCGGCGCGGTCTTGGCTTGCGGCGGCGCGGCAGGCGCGGGCGGCTCTTTCAGCAGGGCCGCCTGAGCAAGCTGCAACTGGCGCAGATCGTCAAGGGCGGTCTGCATCCGGAAGGTTTCCGCCTGCATGATCCGCGCGGCACGCGCCGCACCCACCGCGACCCAGACAAGCCCGACCGGCATGAACAGGGCCACCAAGACCAGCACCCACCGCAAGCTGTCGGTCTGGCCCGCGACGGCCTCGGCTGGTGGCAACTGCCAGAAATAAAGCGCCCCCACCAGCATCCAGACGATGCAGATGACAAAGGCGATCCACTCGCCCCGTGTCAGGCCGTCGGCGCGGGCAGAGCCCTGAGGGGTCGGGTGTTGCGCCATGAGAACACGCGCTTTCTACTTGTAACTGATCGAAAGGATCTCGTAGGTGCGGACACCGCCGGGCGTGCGCACTTCGACACTGTCGCCTTCTTCCTTGCCGATCAAGGCACGCGACAGCGGCGATTTCATGTTCAGCTTGCCCGCCTCGATGTCGGCCTCGTATTCGCCGACGATCTGATAGGTCTTTTCCTCGTCGGTATCCTCATCGACGACTGCGACCGTCGCGCCGAACTTGACAGGGCCGGACAGCTTGGTCGGATCGATCACATCGGCCAGCGAAATCACGCTTTCAAGTTCCTTCACCCGCCCCTCGATGAAGGACTGCTTTTCCTTGGCGGAATGGTATTCGGCGTTTTCGGACAGATCGCCGTGTTCACGCGCTTCGGAAATGGCGCGGATGATGGCCGGACGCTCCACCGACTTGAGGTGCTTGAGTTCGGCCTCCAGCTTGTCGAAGCCGGCGCGGGTCAAAGGTATCTTGTCCATCGTCGTGCCCTTTAGGGGATTTTCATATCAATCGGTCGATCTTACGCGAGGCAGAACGCCCAAAGTCAAGGCTTTCGCGCGCATGTTGTCGCGCTTGGCAGATTTGACGCCGTGTCCTGATTGTCCCCGTCTTTGCCATGAGGTAACGCTTGCGCTGACCGATTGAAAGGGCCAGTGGCCCGAAAAGCGAAGGGATTGCCCATGGCCGAGATTGAACGGGAAGCAATGGAATATGATGTCGTGATTGTCGGCGCGGGGCCTGCGGGTCTGTCGGCGGCGATCCGTCTCAAGCAACTCGATGCGGACCTGAACGTGGTCGTGCTGGAAAAGGGCTCGGAAGTGGGGGCGCATATCCTGTCGGGTGCGGTGCTCGATCCCGTCGGCCTGAACAAGCTGATCCCCGACTGGAAGGAAAAGGGCGCGCCGCTGAACGTGCCGGTGAAGGAAGACAACTTCTACATGCTGGGCGAGGCCGGCCAGCTGCGCATCCCCAACATCATGATGCCGCCGCTGATGAACAACCACGGCAACTACATCGTCTCGATGGGCAATGTCTGCCGCTGGATGGCCGAACAGGCCGAGGGTATGGGCGTCGAGATTTTCCCCGGCATGTCCTGTTCCGAACTGGTCTATGGCGACAACGGCGAGGTCAAAGGCGTCGTCGCCGGTGAATTCGGCAAGAACCCCGACGGCACCCCCGGCCCCTCCTACGAGCCCGGGATGGAACTGCACGGCAAATATGTCTTCCTCTCGGAAGGCGTGCGCGGGTCGCTGTCCAAGCAGGTGATCGCGAAATACAGCCTCGATTCCCGTTCCGACGTCCAGAAATACGGGCTGGGCATGAAAGAGATCTGGGAGATCGACCCCGCAAAGCACAAGGAAGGCACCGTCACCCACACCATGGGCTGGCCGCTGGAAGGCAACGCGGGCGGCGGATCGTTCATCTATCATCTGGACAACAATCAGGTCTACGTCGGCTTCGTCGTGCACCTGAACTACAAGAACCCGCACCTTTTCCCCTACATGGAATTCCAGCGCTTCAAGCATCACCCGATGGTGGCCGACCTGCTGAAGGGCGGCAAGCGGGTGGCTTACGGCGCGCGCGCGATTTCCGAAGGCGGCTTTCAGTCGCTGCCGCAGCTTGAATTCCCGGGCGGTGCGCTTTTGGGTTGTGCGGCAGGCATGGTCAACGTGCCGCGCATCAAGGGCAATCACAACGCGATGCTGTCGGGCATCGCCGCCGCAGAGGCTGCCGCCAAGGCGATCGGCGAAGGCCGCAGTGGCGATATGCTGGACGGCTACGATGACGCCGTGCGCAAGGGCGAGATCGGCCGCGACCTGTCGAAAGTGCGCAACGTCAAGCCGCTCTGGTCGAAATACGGGCTGCTGGCCTCGCTCGGGATCGGCGGCGCGGACATGTGGATGAACACATTCGGGATCGGGGTGCTGGGCACGCTGAGCCACGGCAAGACCGATGCGGCCGCCACCGAAGCCGCCAGCAAGCACAAGGAAATCCACTATCCCAAGCCCGATGGCGTGCTGTCTTTCGACCGCCTGACCAATGTCAGCTTCAGCTTCACCAACCACGAGGAAAGCCAGCCGGCCCACCTGCAATTGCGCGACCCCTCCGAGCCGGTGAACGAAAACCTGCCGAAATACGCAGGCCCCGCCGCGCGCTACTGTCCGGCAGGCGTCTATGAATTCGTCGGAACAGGTGATGACACGAAGTTCCAGATCAATTTCCAGAACTGCGTGCATTGCAAGACCTGCGACATCAAGGACCCAAACCAGAACATCAACTGGACAGTCCCGCAGGGCGGCGACGGGCCGAACTACCCCAACATGTAAACCACAAAAAAAGGGCCCCTGCAGGGGCCCTTTTGACGCCGATCCGGTCCGCTGGTGACGGCAAGACCTCAGGACGATAGCTCGTCATGGAAAAGGCGGACAAGCTCGTCGCGTGTCACAAGTGGGGATGGGTCGGACTCACTGTGGGGGACAACCTGAGGATCAGGCAGAATACCGACCAGATACAACAAACGCGTTACCATTGAACTCCTCCTCACTTGTGACACTGACGAAACCACGCGAAGGACAGGGAAAAAGTTTCAGCAGTCGCGCAAAATTATGTGGCTTATGGCGACAGGCGCGAAGGGGGCGCTACCCCCCGCCGTCAGCGCAAGACATACCCCTCGGGCCACGACAGCGTATAGTCGAGCGTGATCACCTCTTCCTGACCGGCAGGCAGGCGCAAGTCCCATTCCAGCACACCGCGCTGCCCCTCGGGATCGCGGCGGGTGGCGGCGGGTCGGGCGGTCACATCGACCTTCAGATCCTGCTGTTCGGAATAAGGCGCCACATCGCGCACCAGCAGATCCCAGTCCTGACCGGTGAGGTTTTCGACGGTGATCACGGCGGTCTCGGTCAGTTGGTTGGTCGTGGTGAAAACGCCCCGGTCACCTTCCATCCGGTTCGGCATCGTCCGCGTCAGGCGCAGACCATCCAGCGGGCCAAACCCCATTTCGGTATCCGCGCCTGCCGCCAGTATCGGCAGATGGCCGAAACC
Source organism: Yoonia sp. (assembly GCF_036770585.1). GTDB lineage: Bacteria > Pseudomonadota > Alphaproteobacteria > Rhodobacterales > Rhodobacteraceae > Yoonia. Next base: position 90,310 of record NZ_DAIPIW010000002.1, read on the forward strand.
CAACATTGTGCCATCGGCATAGATCAGCGCCTGCCCGGGCAACAAAAGCTCGTCCGTGGTATTGGTGAATTCCGCCATGCGGTAGGCGATGCTGTCACGGCTGGGCACCGCCTCGGCCCAGACTTCGGCGGCAAAGCGCAACCGGTCGAGGGGCAGTTGCAGGTCCTCGACCCCGTCGCGGATATCGACGCGGGTGGGATAGACGTAAGTGACGGTCGCACCTGAAAAATCGGCCTCGGCCACAAGCGGGGCAGCGGCGAGTTCCATCGCAGTATCGGCCAGGACGCGGGCCTGCGGCATCAGCCCTTCGGCCAAGGGCATCGGGGCGGGGCGGGCGATCTCGTCTTCCGGCACGATCCGGCGCAGCGGCGCCCAGACGTCACTTGGCCCGGTCTGTTCACCCGGGCGCGCGGTCGAAAGCGTCAGGTGCACATTGGTCCAGTCCTGCCCGCTGGACTGGCTGATCACCACCGCGCGGTCGATATCCAGCACCGGCGCATCCCCTGTTGTCAGGCGCATTTCGTAAGTGGGACGCCAGTCGGCAAAGCCTTCCAGCGTCGTGATGTCGATGGTCACCTCGCCTGCGGTCTCGGCGGCCAGCGTGAATGTCAGCACCGCCCCGCTGGTGTCCGGCGCAGTCAGGGCCGCGAGGGCCTGCTTGGCTTCCGCCAAGGCTTCCAGATCGTCGCGGCGGGCGCGGTCTGCGGCCTGCGCCTCTTGCTCGGCGGCAAAGGCTGTCTGTTTGGCGGCCAGCACTTCCGCGCCAAGCATCTGTGACAGGGCCATCAGGTCCGCCACAGGTGGAAGCGTCGCGGCCTGCCCCTCGGCCAGTGACTGCAGGAAGGCGATCTGCGCCTCGGCGGCCTCGGCCCGCAGGCGGATTTCGGCGATGCGCGCGGCACTGTCGCGCAGCACGCCTTCGAGGCGTTCGATCTCGTCTCGCGCGGCCACGATCCGAGGGGCCGACAGGTCGGGCGTGACCGGCAGACGGTCATAGGCGAGGTTCACCGCCCCCAGTTGCGCACCTTCGGGCGCGGCAAGGCGCATCCCCTGGGCAGAGAGGCCCGCAGGAAGGTCGGGCACGATGATGTCATGGCGCCCCGCAGGCACCGCAAGCGTGACCTGGCGCGTCACAGCGGCAAGGCCGGGATAGATCGTCACCGCATCGACGCGGGGCTGGGCGGTGAAGGTGTCGGCAAAGGCGGGCGCGGCAAGGGCGATGGCGCTTGTCATCGTCAGAGTGCGGAACATCGGTGTGTCTCCAGAAAATGGGTTGGTCTGTGATTAAGACGCCCGTGATGCGGCAATCCTTGGCGGGGGCGGTGAAAATCCTTGGCAGACCAAAAAAGGCGCCCCCTGCGGAACGCCTTTTGAAGATCATGCGCGGGGGGGCATCAGCCCTTTTTCAGACACTCGCGGCCCAAGAGTTCGGCGATCTGCACCGCGTTCAGCGCAGCCCCCTTGCGCAGGTTGTCGGACACACACCACAGGTTCAGCCCGTTCTCGATGGTGCTGTCCTGACGGATGCGGCTGATGAAGGTCGCAAAGTCGCCCACACATTCGATCGGCGTGACGTAGCCGCCGTCCTCGCGCTTGTCGATGACCATGACGCCGGGGGCCTCGCGCAGGATGTCGCGGGCCTCGTCCTCGTCGAGGAAATCTGCAAACTCGATGTTGATCGCCTCGGAATGGCCCACGAAGACCGGCACACGCACGCAGGTCGCGGTTACCTTGATCGACGGGTCCACGATCTTTTTCGTCTCGGCGACCATCTTCCATTCTTCCTTGGTCGAGCCGTCTTCCATGAAGACGTCGATATGGGGAATGACGTTGAAGGCGATCTGCTTGGTGAACTTCTTGGCGGGTTTGTCGTCGGTGGGGTTGTAGATGCTTTTCGTCTGGTCCCACAGCTCGTCAATGCCTTCCTTGCCGGCACCGGACACGGACTGGTAAGTGCTGACGACGACGCGCTTGATCCGCGCGCGGTCGTGCAGGGGCTTCAGCGCCACCACCATCTGCGCGGTCGAGCAGTTGGGGTTCGCGATGATGTTCTTGTTCTTGTAGTCATGCACCGCGCCCGGGTTCACCTCGGGCACGATCAGCGGGATCGCGGGGTCGTAACGATAGAGCGACGAGTTGTCGATCACCACGCAGCCCGCCGCGGCGGCCTTGGGGGCATAGACCTTGGTGGCCTCGGACCCGACGGCGAACAGCGCCATGTCCCAGCCGGTGAAATCGAAGGTGTCGAGGTCCTTGGTGGTCAGGGTCTTCTCGCCAAAGCTGACTTCGGTGCCCAGCGACTTCCGGCTGGCGAGTGCAACGATCTCGTCCACGGGGAATTCCCGTTCGGCGAGGATATTCAGCATTTCGCGGCCCACGTTCCCCGTGGCACCGACGACGACGACTTTGTAGCCCATTGGCCGACTCCTTGGTTGCGGTCGCGCCCC
>NZ_DAIPIW010000032.1:0-14641 GCF_036770585.1 Yoonia sp.
AGTGCTGCCCTCCGAAGGCAGAGGTCACAGGTTCGAATCCTGTCGGGTGCGCCATAATTCATGTGCCGATGAAGTGGGCTGCCTCGTTCCAAGGCATCCGTTGTATCGCGATCAATCGGTCAGCCGTGACTCCAGGGCGACCAGGATTCGCTGATGCTCTGCCTGCACGTCTGCTTCGTCAATCGTATGAGACGATGGATAAGCACTGCGTGTCGTTCCCCACATCTGTTTGCAAAATGGCTGGTCGTCGCCTTCATAGGTCCAGCCTCTGAAGTGTTCAGGTACGAAGAATTGGGCAGGGTAGATATATAGTTGTTCGGCGTAATCCCTATTTGTTTTGAAGAAGTTGCGCAGGAAGAAATTGCCGGTTCCCTTCCACGGTTTGGGCGGGTTGGCAGCATCGATATCTGCGCCGATCCGTTCAATGATCGCATCTAAGATCGGATGGTTCGCCGGACTTCCCAAGATGGGGCAGACCAACCCCTTTTTGCGGGGCATACCCAACCCATCGCAGACCTCTGGTGGCACCTCGTAACAAGTGAACGGCGTATCATGGTCCAGCAGGGGATCAATCGAACGAAGGCAGATGCTATCGGCTGCTGCAACAAATCCGCCAAATTCAGATAGAATTTCGTAGCGCAAGATATCGGCTACGCCAGCGTACTCGCGCTGCCGGAAATAGGTACACAGCAGCGCATGGTTGCGAAAGCGACGCGACAAAAGGTAGTCGTTATCATAAACCGTATAATCCCAATCGGGGTTCATTTCTTGCCACGACCGCATCCATTGCGTGGGTGGCGCAAGTGGGCCAATCCAAATGTGGCCAAATCGCTTCGGTATCATTCTTCGCGGCCGTGCATGACTTGCTTCAAGTGGAGACTTGCCATTCAAGGAACCTTGCTACAACCCCAACCCCGCCAACCTGACCGCCTGCCGCGCTGCCAGGGCGTCTACCTCGGCCTTTGTCGCGGCACTCAGCGCGCCGCCGGGTTTGCGCACCGTGTCGTGCGCGATCACGCCACGTTGGGCCAGCGTGTATTTGCGGATCGCCAATCCCAGACCCGGCTGCGCCTCGTAGCGGATCATCGGCATATAGGCGTCGAAGATGTCGCGCGCGCGGTCGATCTCGCCCGCGTCATGGGCGGCCACGACCTGCGCCATCATTTCAGGGTAGGCGAAACCGGTCATCGCACCGTCTGCGCCGCGCAGCATCTCTTCCAGCAGGAACTGCCCGCCGTTCCCGCAAAGGATCGAGATGCGCCGCGCCCCCTTGCCCGAGGCCGCACGCAGCGCGCTGATCTTGTCGAGACCCGGCCAGTCCTCGTGTTTCAGCATCACGCAGGTCGGGCAGTCTTCCACGATCTGCAGGATCACCGAGGTCGGCACGACCACATCCGTCACAAGCGGGAAATCCTGCAGGACAAAGGGCGCCTCGCCCAGCACCTCGGCGGTGTTGTGGTAGTAGGTCACGATCTGCCCGTCGGTCTTGAGCGTTGCGGGCGGGGCGACCATGACGCCTGCGGCACCGGCCTGCATGGACTGGTCGGCAAGCGCCCGCATCGCGGCAAATCCGGGTGCAGAGACACCGACGATGATGGGCACCGAACTGCGCGCCACGACGCGCTTGACGATCCCCAGCGATTCTTCGGCCGAAAGCTTGCCCGCTTCGCCCATGATCCCGAGGATGGTCAGGCCGGTCGCCCCCGCTGCGATGTAGAAATCCACCATGCGGTCGACGCTGTCCCAATCGACCGCCCCATCGGGCGTGAAGGGTGTGACGGCGATGGTAAAGACGCCTTTGGCGGTTTCGTCAAGCATGGCGGGCTCCTTTATGGGATTGGTTCAGGGCGATATGCGACAGGGCGAGGGCGGCGCCCGCCTGACAGGGTTCGATCACGGGCAGTCCCGTCTCGGTTTCAAGTGTTGCGCGGTAATGCGCCATGCCGGCGCAACCCATGATCAGGACGTCTGCACCATCGGCGTCGCGCAGGTGCTTGGCCGTGGCGATCATCGCGGCAAGGCTTTTGTCGGGATCGGCAAGATCGGCCACGCCAAGGCCAAGCGCGCGGTCCCCGGCAAGCCTGTCGAGAACACCCATCGCCCCGAAAGCACGCAGGTGGCGGGGGATGGATGCGGGCAGGATGGCGATCACACCGAAGCGCTGGCCAAGGGTCAGGGCCGACATGACCGCCGCCTCCTGAATGCCCACCACGGGCAGGGCGGTCTGGTCGCGCAAGGCATGTAATCCGGGGTCGCCGAAGCAGGCGATGACATAGCCTGCGGCATCGTGCTGGGCGGCGGCCAGTTGCAGCATCGGCGCGATCGTCAGATCGGCCTGTTTCTGGCTTTCGATTCCCGGCGGACCTTCCGCCAGCGTCATGCACCGGATCGGCACACCGAACCGGCGCAGGGGGTCCACCGCGCGGTCGATGCCAGCCGTAACCGTCTCGGACGAATTGGGATTGATGATGATCAGGGTGTCGCCGCTCATGCGCCGTCCCGTGTGGCTGACTGGATTTCGATCTGATAGCCTTCGGGGTCGTTGAAGACGAAGGCGCGGATGCCGATCTCGTCGTTGACGAAAAGCTGCGACAGACCGTCGAGCCTCTCTTCCTGTGCATAGGCATAATAAGCGTCCACATCCGGCACGCGGATGCAAAGCTGGACGCATTTCTCGGGCTGCCAGTTGTTCATGCCGCGGGTTTCATCCACCAGCCCGACATGCGCGCCTTCCGCGATGCGGTAGATCTTGCACCAGCCCTGATCGATGGCAAGCGGCAGGCCGAGGATGTCCTCGTAGAACCGCATCGCGGTGGGCAGATCGCGGTAATAGAGAAAGGTGATGGCAAGCGTGTTGGCTGTGGCGGGGCGGGGCATGGTTATCCTTTCATGGGGCCGATGGTCGGGCGGTTGATCCACTGGCCGGATCCCGCTGTGGCGGTGCATGTGACCGCGGTGACGATCTGGCGACCGCGCAACCAGACATCCGTGGGCCAGCCCTTGACGGTGCGACCGGCCCAAGGGTTGTAGCCGACATTGTCGTGCAGGTCGTTCTGGCCGTAGGTCACGGATGTCTCGGGGTCCCAAAGCGTGATGTCGGCATCCATGCCCGGGGCAAGGCGGCCTTTCTTTTGCAGACCGTAGATCTCGGCGGCGGCGGTTGACGTGAGGCGGGCAAAGGCGATTGGCCCGCCTTTGCCCTGGCTGACCATGGCGTCGAACATCAGCGGCGCCCGTGTCTCCAGCCCCGGCAGACCGTTGGCGATCTGGTCGAAGCGGACGCCGGGCCCGGCAGAGAGCTTGCCGGTGGCGTCATGGCGGTAGGGGGCATGATCAGAGGACACCAGTTGCAACGTCCCGTCCGCCAGCCCTTCCCACAGGGCCTCTTGGTCGTCGGCGGTGCGCTGCGGGGGCGAGCACATGTATTTCGCGCCCTCCAGCCCGTCTTGCCGCAGGATATCTTCGGTCATGAACAGGTAATGCGGGCAGGTCTCGGCCCAGAGGGGGGCACCGCGTTTGCGGGCGGCGCGGATCGCTGCGACCCCTTCGCGGGTCGAGATGTGAAAGACCATCACCGGGGTATCGACATATTCGGCAAAACGGCAGAGACGCTCGACCGCCTCGATCTCGGCCATGCGCGGGTGCGAGGCGGCGTGGTGATGGGGTGCGGTCTTGCCTGCGGCGAGAAGGGCGGCCTTGGCCTCGGCGATGATCGCGTCGTTCTCGGCGTGGACGCAGACCAGCCCGCCGGAGGCGCGCGCCTGTCGCAAGGTATGCAGGATCTGCGCATCGGTCAGTTTGATGGTGTAGGTCGTGAAGACCTTGATCGATTTATGGCCTGTCGCCATGGCCTGCGCGATATCGGACTCGAAGGCCGCCACATTCGTATCGCGCACGATCATGTGGAAGGCATGGTCGATCATCGCGCCGCGCTTTGCGAGGGCGGCATAATCCGCCAGCGCCGCGCTGATCTTTTGCCCTTCGGCCTGCGCCGCAAAGCTGATCACGGATGTGGTGCCGCCCATGGCGGCGGACCGTGTCGCGGTTTCGAAGGTATCGGCGTTCATCAGGCCCATGCCGGACATCTGTTCGATATGGGCATGGGGGTCGACACCGCCGGGCATGACGTATTTGCCAGTGGCATCGATGGTGGCCCGCCCTGCAAGGTCGCCGCCAATCGCCGCGATGGTTTCGCCGGTCACGCCCAGATCGCCTTGGACGATTGCTTCGGGCGTGACGATGCGTCCGCCTTTGATGACCAGATCGTAAGTCTCGGGCATGGTTTGCTCCGCCTTGGTGTCGCGGGATGTTGCCCGCGACAGGGCGGCGAATGCAAGGCCCCCGCTACTGGTCTTTCGTGGTGTCGTCATCCCCGACCGAGGCCCGCCCGATCATATGGGCCCCGATGGGCGTGGTCAGCATCAAAAAGAGGATGATCGCGATGACGCGGACGGTGATTTCCGCCTCTGACAGGTAGATCGCGCCGCCGACAAGGATCAGGCTGGACCCCAGCACCCCCGCCTTCGTCGAGGCGTGCATCCGCGTCAGGACATCCGGCAGCCGCAGCACGCCGATCGCGGCCACAAGGGCAAAGAAGCCGCCGGTCAGAAGAAAGAGGCCGATCAGGATATCAAGCATCGGCTTTCTCCTTGCGGCGGGCTTCGGCGCGCTCGGCATAGCGGGCGAGGGCGACCGTGGCCAGAAAGCCGACCAATGCCAACACCAGCGCCACGTCGAGCAGCGCGAAGACACCCGTCGCCACAGCCGCGACACCGCAGACCGCGATGACCGAAACCGTCATCATGTCCAGCGCCACAACGCGGTCGGCAAGGCTTGGACCCTTGGCAAGCCGGATGAAAGCCACCGCAACGGACAGCATCACCATCACGAAACTGACCCATATGGCCCAGTCGAGGAAAACCGCAGACGTCATCACTCGAACACCTCCTTCACCATCCGTTCCGTCCCCTGTTTGAGGCTGGCAATCACCGCATCGGGATCATCGGCGAACATCGCATGGACAAGCAATGTCTTGCGATCCGGCGTCACATCAAGGCTGAGCGTGCCGGGCGTCAGCGAGATCAGGTTGGTGACCAACAGGATCTCGATGTCGGATTTCACATCCAGAGGCATCTTGATGATCTTGGGGTTGGAATAATCCGTGGGTGTCAGCACATCATAGGCGACCCTGATGCTGGAGACCGCCAGATCGTAGACGAAAAACAGCATCAGCCGCACCACGCGAAACGCGCGCAGGAAATACTTGTCTTGCACCCCGAAGAGCGGCTGCAACAGCCACAATACCAGAAACCCCAGAACGAAGCCTGCCGAAAGTTGAAACAGCGTGAAACTGCCCCAGAGGGCTGCCCAGAGCACCGCCACCAGCAGGTTGAGAAGAAAGATGTTCATGATGCCTCTCCCAAGACTGCAGCGATGTAGTCGGTCGGATCAAGCAGTTGAGCGGCGGACCGTTCGGCGAATTGGACGAAGGGTTCGGGGTTCATGCCGATGATGATCGTCAGCACGGCCAACCCGCCGATGGGCAGCAGTTGCGCCCATTTGTGGGGCAGGGTGGACAGGCGCGGCTCGATCCCCTCGGGGTGGTTCTTCCAGAACGCCTCGGCCCAGATTTTCGTCATCGAATAGATCGTCATCAGGCCGACCGCCAGCGCGATGAAGGCGACAAACCACATCTCGATGTCGAGGCTGGCCTTTACGATGATGTATTTCGCCCAGAACCCCGAGAGCGGCGGAAAGCCTGCAAGCGAGAAGGCGGGGATCAGGAACAGGACGCCAAGGAACGGCGCGTATTTGTAAAGACCGCCGATCTGGTAAACCTCGGTGCCGCCGGTCAGCCGCTTGGCGACGCCCGCGATCAGGAAGAGGTTGGCCTTCACGATGATGTGGTGGACCAGATAGAAGACCGCCCCGACGATGGCCAGCGGCGTCATCAGTGCCAGCCCGAGGATCATGTAGCCAATCTGGCTGATGATGTGGAACGACAGGATCTTGCGGAAATCCGATTGCGCCGCAGCCCCCAGAACGCCCACGACCATGGTCAGGCAGGCGACCCAGAGCAGGACCGTATGCGTGAAGCCGATGTCATGGTCGAAAACCAGCGTGAAACACCGGATCAGCGCATAGACCCCGACCTTCGTCAAAAGCCCCGCGAAGATGGCCGAGACCGAAAAGCTGGGGGTGTGATAGGCCGCGGGCAGCCAGAAGAACAGCGGAAAGACCGCCGCTTTCACCCCGAAGGCCACCATGAACATCATCGCCACAACGGTCAGCAGGCCCTGATTTTCGACCTCTTCCACCTTCAGCGCCAGATCGGCGAAGTTGAGCGTGCCGGTCATCCCGTAAAGCAGACCGATCCCCATCAGAAAGAAGATCGTCGAGATCAGGTTGAGTGCGACGTATTTGACGCCGCCGTCGATCTGCTCGCGCCCGCCCATCAGGACCAAGAGGCCGAACGAGGCGATCAGCATCACCTCGAACCAGACATAGAGGTTGAACAGGTCGCCCGTCAGGAAGGCACCGGTGACGCCGGCCAGCAGGACCTGAAACAGGCCGTGATAGCCCAGACGCTCTTGCTGTTCGGTGATGTCGCCCATGGCATAGATCGCCACGGCGAGGCCCGTGATCGCGGTGATCAGCACCATCACGGCGGACAGAAGGTCGGCCACCAGCGTGATCCCGAAGGGGGCGGCCCATCCGCCCATTTGCGCCGCGACGACACCTTCGTCGAGCACAACCGCCATCAGAGAGATCGACGCGATCAGCCCCGCACCCGATCCGGCCACCGAGACCCATTTGCCCGAGGGCGCATGGCGCAGCAGATAGGCGATCACGGCTGTCACGAATGGAATGATCAGCGGAAGGGAGAGATACCAGCTCATTGTTTTTGGTCTTTTGGCTCGGCGACGCGCATCTCGTCGGTGTTCAGGGTGCCAAGGCTTTGATAGGCGCGAAAGGCAAGGATCAGGGCAAAGGCGAAGAGGCCGAAGCCGATGACGATGGCGGTCAGGACCAAGGCCTGGGGCAGGGCGTTGGCCACCAGCCCCACGGGCGCATCAAGCCCATCGGGCACCAGCGACGGTGCGCCGGGCGTCAGGCGGCCCGCCACGAAAATCGTCAGGTTCGCGGCATTCGACAAAAGGATCAGCCCGAACAGGAACCGCAGCAGGCTGCGCGCCAGCATCAGATAGACCGAGGCCGCGACAAGCACGCCGATCAGAAGCGAAAGAAGCTGTTCCATCAGACGCTTTCCTCCAATGTGAAGGTGATCGACAAGATCGCCCCCAAAACCACCAGATAGACGCCGATATCGAAGACCAGCACCGAAGACAGCGGCAGGCCCTTTTCGGTCTCGGTCGCCCCGATGAACAGCCATTGCCCGGTGAAGAACCCGTCTCCGAAGGCCGCCGCCATCACACCGGCCAAAAGCGCGATACCAAGACCCACGCCGGCGATATTGCCCGGATCGAAGCGCAGCGCGCGCCGCGCGTCACCGGTGCCGCAGGCGATGGCGTAGACGACAAAACCCGTGGCCGCGATCAGCCCGCCGATGAAGCCGCCACCGGGCGCGTTGTGCCCACGCAGCAGCATGTAAAGCGAGAAGATCACCAGAAGAACCGCCAGCACCCGTGCGCCGGCCTGCAGGATCACCGAGTTCATGGTTTCTCCTCCTCGGGTTTGGCGCGCAGCAATGCAAAGATGCTGACCGCGGCGATCAGGACCACGGCGATCTCCCCGAAGGTATCCAGCGCGCGGAAGTCCACCAGAATGACGTTGACGATGTTCTGGCCGAAGGCCTCGGGCCAGCTTGCTGTTTCGAAGTAGCTGGTCAGTTCGCGGTCGATGGGGCCGCTGGTGACGCGCATCAGGATCAGGGTCGTGACAAGGCCGAAACCCACCGCCAATATGGCATCGAAGGGCCGCTGCGCCGGGCTGTCGCGGTCAAGCGAGGGCAGCTTGAGCGCGGCTGTGGCAAAAAGCACCACGACCAGGGTTTCGACCAGCAACTGGGTGATGGCCACGTCCGGTGCGGAATAAAGGATGAAGATCATCGCGATCCCGATCCCCACCACGCCAAGTCCCGCAAGCGCGGTGATACGCGAATTGGTGACCACCGTCAGACCTGTCCCCAAGAGCACCAGCAGGACCACCAGCCAGTCCCAGAGCGCGATCCGAGGCCAGCCGACGGCGGGCAGGCCGGGGCTTTGCGTGAAGAGCGTATAGGCAAGGGCCACAAGCGCCGTGCCGAAGGTCGCCAGCATGTAGTGCTTCAGAACGCCGGTCTGGATCACGGACGTCAGCGCCTTCGAGCCCGCAGCCACGCCGGCCATCAGCCTGTCCCAGCCAGTGTCGAAACTCGGCGCGGCAGTTGTCACGTCGATCAACTTGTCCCGCAACTGGATCTTGTAGGCATAAAGCGCAAAGCCGATGACGAAGGTCGCGATGCTCAGGAACAGCGGCAGGTTGATACCGGCCCAGAGCTTCAGCTCTTTGGCGGGTTCGGCACTGCCGACGATCGCGGCGACTGTCGGGGTCACCAGCGCTTGCAGCGTTTCCGGGAAGATCCCGAAGAAGGCCCCCAGCAGGGCCAGCACGACCGGTCCGGCCAGCATCGGCCAGGGCGCCTCTTTGACATCGGGGATCGGACTGCCGGACTTGCTCCAGAATGGACGGAAGGACACGATCCCGGCGATGGCGACCATCAGGGCGCTGGAAATCAGAACGGCCCCCGCGACGAAAATCGGTTCCGAGGCTACGGCCAGCGCGCCTGCATATTTCAGCTCTTTCCCGATGAACCCCAGGAAGGGCGGGAAGCCCGCCATGGACAGGGCCGCGACACCCGCCGCGACCGCCGTGATCGGCATCGCCTTGGCCATCCCGAACAGCCTGTCGGCATCCCGTGTTCCGGTCTGCGCATCAAGAATACCGACCACAAGGAACAGCGCCGCCTTATAAAGCGAATGCACCACAAGGAAGGTCGCGGCGGCGGTGATCGTATAGCCGTTTTCATTCCCCAAGAGCAACGTCAGCGCCCCCAGCGCCATCAGCGTCGTATAGGCCAGTGCCAGCTTGAGATCGGTCTGCCGCAACGCCATGACCGAGGCGAAAACCATCGTGACGGCCCCCGCAATCGTCAGGGTCCAGAGCCAGACATCGGTGCCGGCAAGCGAGGGATGGGTGCGGGCCAGCAGGTAAACGCCCGCCTTCACCATGGTGGCCGAATGCAGATAGGCACTGACAGGGGTGGGGGCCGCCATGGCGTTCGGCAGCCAGAAATGAAACGGCATCTGTGCCGATTTGGTGAAGGCCCCCGCCAGCACCAGCAGCAGGATCGGCAGATACATCACATGTCCGGTCAGCACGCGCGGCATCGCATTGATCTCGGACAACTCGAAGGTGCCCGCCACATTGCCGATCAGGATGATCCCCGCCAGCAGGGCCAGACCGCCGATGCCGGTCATCAACAGCGCCTGCAGGGCCGAGCGCCGCGACTTGGACTGATCGTGACCAAAGCCGATCAGCAGATAGGAGGTGATCGTGGTCAGTTCCCAAAAGACGAACAAGGCCAGCAGGTTATCCGAGATCACCAACCCGATCATGGCAAGCATGAAGCTGGTCAGATAAAGCGAAAACCGCGCCTGATGTTCGTGCCCCGCCAGATAACGCGCGGAATAGAGCATCACCATGGCGCCGATCCCGGTGATCAACAAGGCAAAGGTCAGGCTGAGGCCGTCGATATAGAAGCTGACGTTCACGCCGAGACTGGGCACCCATGCCCAGACGAAACGCAGCGTGTCGCCCGCGGTGATGACCGGCAACATCTGTGCAAACCATATGAACAGGCTGCCTGCGACAAAGACCGGCAACAGCCCGGCCGGTGTCATCCAGCGAGAAGATGAAGCCGCCATCTACCGGGCCACCTTGTCTGCGAACGGAAAAAACGGATCGACAGTGGACGCACAAGACCACGTCACCAGCATCGCCGGTTGCTTTGTCATTCTCTGCCCCTTCAGTGCAATGTTCTTGCTTCTCTGCAACCAGATATAGTTGGCACTCCGCCGATATAAAGCTAACAAATACGGAAACTTCGATAGGAGATTCCTATCACCAAGGAGAAAGTTTTGCAAAAACTGCCCAGTATGCGGCAACTTGCCTATCTGGTGGCCTTGTCCGAGGCGCGGCACTTTCGCAAGGCGGCCGAGGCGATCGGGATCAGTCAGCCCTCGCTCAGCCTTCAGATCGGCAACCTCGAAACCGTTCTGGGTGTGCAACTGGTGGAACGGGGGCGCGGTCCTGTGACCCTGACGCCCGAGGGGCGCGAGGTGTTGGTGCGCGCTGCCCGCGCTGTCGACGAGGTGCGCAGGATCGTCGATCTGACGTCTTCGCTGAAGTCCGGCATGGCCGGAACGATCCGCCTCGGCACGACGCCGACGATCGGTCCCTATCTGATGCCCTATGTGGTGCAGCGGTTGCACGCCCGTTACCCCGACCTGCGCCTTTATATCCGCGAGGTCGCACCGCGCGACCTGCGGGGCGAATTGCTGACCGGCAGTCTTGACGTGATCCTGACACAATTGCCCGAGGGCGGGGCGGACCTGACCACGCGACGGCTGTTTCGCGAACCCTTGCTGCTGGCGATACCCGACGACCATCCGCTTGCGGAACGACAGGATATCACCGAGGCGGACCTGCTCGACCTCAATGTGCTGTCGATCGGGCCCGATTACGCGCTGCATGCGCAGATCGCGGCGCTGTGTCATCAGCACGGCGCGATCATTGCCAGCGACTACGAAGGCACCAGTCTGGATGCGATCCGGCAGATGGTCGGGATGGGGATGGGCGTGGCGTTTCTGCCGCGGCTCTACGCGCGGTCCGAGATCGAGGGGCGCGACAGCAACGTCATCGTCAAACCCTTCCGGCGCAGCACTGTGACGCGATCGATCGGTGTCGTCTGGCGCAGTGCAGCCGGGTCGGCGATGTATGACAGGTTGTGGGAGGTGATCCGCGAAGCAGCGCAACAGCACCTCAAGAACGGGCCGTCACCGCTGACTTTCGATTGAACCGGAAAAAAATGGCGCCGGAAGGCGCCTGTGGGTCGGGATCAGCCCCGCCAGCTTCTGATCGGGCCGCAGTCCATGTGGACAAAATTGGACCGTGCGTAGCGTCCGACACCGCCCGCGCGACAGGCAAGGGCTGCGTCCGCCATCTGGGACGTGCTGCGGCTTTGCAGTCGCAGGTCGGCGGCCTGTCCGCGCATGTGGAGCGAGTTGCGCGCCACGCCACTGTTGCTTGACCGCAGCATGCCGTTGGTCGCGGGGGACCGGTATCCGGACAACAGCTGATAAGGTTCATTGGTGCTGAGAAGGTTGCGCGCGGCGGCCATGATGTCGATCGTGCGCAGGTCGATCTGGATCGCCTCGTTCGTGCGCCAGTCGCGCATGAAGTGATTGATTTCGCGGATCGCTTCGCCGATGTATTCGCCTTCGATCCAGTAGATGGTGTTCAGCCGTTCGCCCGTGCGGCCCGACTGCATCGCGATGCTGCGGATGTCGCCCGCGCCGCGTAGAAAGCCGGCGGCGTTGGAAAATGTCGGTGCGGCCGAAATGGCTGTTGCTGCAAACGCGCCCAATAGGCCACGCCGGGTTACCCCAGAGGAGGTCTTCTTATCCATGTTATTGCGCCTGTCCCGTCGCTCGAATAACGCTGCTATGCAGCAGCTTGGTTACCGTCATCTCCCCAGATGCAACTGTGTTATGGCATAAATCGAATCGATCACCAAGGGTCTTGTACCGACTTTCTGCTTAACAAGAGGACAATTGGCGAGATTTCGCGCGGCATGCTTATTGCGACATCGTTGCCACAACGCCGGTCGTGCAATGGCGCAACACTTGGACGGGACGCGGTGATCTCGCGCTTTTGTCAATGGACACACGGCTTTGACACGTTCAGCGTGGGTGAACCATCGGCATTTTGTATGACCTAATCAATGACTACTCGGACGGACTGAAGTTATGATCGCCTCACTGACTGTGACCCCTTTTCACCTTCTTCGCGCTCTCGCCCTGGCGGGGCTGGCCTGCTGGTTTGCCGTCACCGCCCAAGCGCAGGGGCAGATAACACCCTTTCAGCAAGCGGTGGCGCAGGCCGTGTCCGGCGATGAAACGCTGGCGACATTCTACCGCGAGCGCGGCTTTCAAGGCATCTGGAGCGGGCGCAGCGACAGTGATCGGCGCAATGCGCTGCTGGCGGCCTTCGAATCGGCCGGGGATCATGGCTTGCCCACGGCGACATACGACGCGCGCAGCCTGATGGCGCAACTTCAGGCCGCCACGACCCCGCAAGAACAGGGCCGTCTCGAGGTCGCGATGTCGCGCCAATTCCTCGATTATGCACGCGATATCCAGACCGGCATGCTGATCCCGTCGCGGATCGACAGCGCCATTCACCGCGAGGTGCCCTTGCGCTCGCCCTTGGGCACGCTGCGCGCCTTCGCCCAGTCGAACCCTGCGGCTTTCCTGCGCGCGCTGCCGCCAGCTTCGCCTGAATATACGCGGCTTCTGGCGGAAAAGATGCGGTTCGAGCGGATCATCGGCACCGGTGGCTGGGGCCCGACCGTGCCCGGCAGCAAATACGAACGCGGCGATAGCGGCGCTGGTGTCGTGGCCTTGCGCAATCGCCTGATCGCGATGGGCTTTCTGGGCCAGACCACGACGCAGACCTTTGACGACGCGATGTTTGCGGCCGTGCAGCAATTCCAGCTGGCACATGGTCTGGCCACCGATGGCACAGCCGGCAGCGGCACCCTGGAAGAGATCAACGTCTCGCCCGAGCGTCGCCTGCAAGCGATCATCGTCGCGATGGAGCGCGAGCGCTGGATCAACCGGCCGCGCGGCGAACGCCACATCTGGGTGAACATCACCGACTTCACCGCAAAGATCATCGACAACGACGAAGAGACATTCTCGACCCGGTCCGTCGTGGGTGCGCGTTATGACGACCGCGCAACGCCCGAGTTTTCCGATGTCATGGAATTCATGGTGGTCAACCCAAGCTGGTATGTGCCGCGCTCGATCATCACCAAAGAGTATCTGCCGCAGTTGCAACAGAATCCGCGCGCCGTCTCGAACCTGCTGATCACGGACCGCTCCGGTCGGGTTGTGGATCGCGGCACGGCCGACTTTTCGGGCTATACGGCAACCACCTTCCCTTACGCGATGCGCGAACCCCCCAGTCAGGGGAATGCGCTGGGGCTGGTGAAATTCATGTTCCCCAACCGCCACAACATCTATCTGCACGACACCCCTGCAAAGAGCCTCTTCGGGCGCGAGGTGCGGGCCTATAGCCATGGCTGCGTCCGTCTGGCCGATCCGTTCGACTTTGCCTATGCGCTGTTGGCGCGGCAGTCGAACGATCCGCAGGGGCTGTTCCAGTCGACATTGGCGACCGGGCGCGAAACCCGCATCGATCTTGTCGATCCGGTGCCGGTGCATCTGGTCTATCGCACCGCCTATACCCAAGCCGACGGGCGCATCCAGTTCCGCCGCGACGTCTACGGGCGTGACGGACGCATCTGGAACGCTTTGGCGCGCGAAGGGGTGGTTCTTCGCGCCGTTGGGGGATAGATCTGGCGTCGGTATCGATCCGAGGTCGGCATGACATATTCAGTCAAGGACATCGCTGCGGCGCTGGGGGCAGAGGCATTCGGCGCCGTTGATCTTTTGGTGCAGGGTGCGGCCGAACCGGCGGCAGCGGGACCGGATGATCTGGCTCTGGCGATGACGCCGGCCTATGGCGATGCCCTGCGGAAGGGCAAGGCGCGGGCTGCCGTGGTCTGGCCGGGCGCGGACTGGCAGGCTTTCGGACTGAAGGCCGCCATCATCGCGCCCCGGGCGCGGCTGGCCATGGCGGGGCTGACGCAGATGCTGGATGCGCCGTTGGGGCCGACGGGGGTGCATCCTTCGGCCTCTATCGACCCGCTTGCGACGCTGGCAGAGGATGTCACGGTCGGTGCCTTCTCGGTCATCGGCGCGGGCGCGCGGATCGGCAAGGGCTGCTGGATCGGCGATCACGTCAGCATTGCGGCCGGTGTCGTTCTTGGTCCCGACTGCCAGATCCATGCGGGCACAAGGCTACAGCGCCGCGTGCGGATCGGGGCGCGTGTGATCATCCAGCCCAATGTTGTGATCGGCGGGGACGGCTTTTCCTTTGTCACGGCCGCGCCGTCGCATGTGGAAAGGGCGCGTGAAACGCTGGGTGAGGCGCCCCTGACCGTGCCGGAGGATCCGCGCTGGCACAGGATACACTCGCTGGGTGGGGTCGAGATCGCCGACGATGTCGAGATCGGCGCGAACTCTTGCGTGGATGCCGGGACCATTCGTGCGACCCGCATCGGGCAAGGCACCAAGATCGACAGTCTGGTGCAGGTCGGGCACAACGTGGTGGTCGGCGCGCATTGTCTGCTATGTGCGCAAGCGGGCGTTGCGGGATCGACGGTGATCGGCGATCGGGTCGTGGTCGGCGGCAAGGCGGGTGTGGCCGACAATCTGAAGATCGGCGACGATGTGGTTCTGGGCGGCGGGTCCGTCGTTTTGTCCAACGTTCCGGCAGGCCGCGTGATGATGGG
>NZ_DAIPIW010000032.1:14741-28721 GCF_036770585.1 Yoonia sp.
GGATATCGGGATCGACAGTCTTGGACTGGTGGAAAGCATCTTCGCCATTGAAGAGACCTTCGACATCTCGGTGCCGTTCAACGCGAACGATCCGCAAGCGAGCGATTTCGACATTTCCTCGATTGCGGCGATTGTCGCGGCGGTCGAGCAACTGACGTCCGAGCAAAGCGCCTGATGCACCGCGTGGTCATCACGGGGGCGGGCACGATCAACCCGCTTGGCGGGGATGTGCCCTCGACGCTGGAGGCCATGCGCGAGGGGCGCTGCGGGATCGGTCCGCTGGATATCCGCGACGTCGACCGGCTGGCCATTCAGATCGGCGGGCAGGTCAAGGGCTATGACGAGACGGCGCATTTCAACCGCCAACAGATCGCGCTTTATGACCGCTTCACGCAATTCACCCTGATCGCCGCCCGCGAGGCGCTGGCGCAGTCCGGCCTGACCTTCTCGGGCGAGCTGGCGGACAGGTCCGGCGTCGTGCTGGGCACCTCTGGCGGGGGGCTGACGACGCAGGATGAAAACTATCGCGCCGTCTATGAAGAGGGCAAGAACCGGGTCCACCCCCTGATCGTGCCCAAGCTGATGAACAATGCCGCTGCAAGCCATGTGTCGATGGAATGGAACCTGCGCGGGCCGTCTTTCACCGTCGCGACCGCCTGCGCCTCGTCCAATCACGCGATGGGGCAGGCCTTCAACATGATCCGGTCGGGGATGGCGAAGGTCATGGTCACGGGCGGGTCGGAGTCCATGCTCTGCTTTGGCGGGATCAAGGCATGGGAAGGCTTGCGGGTCATGTCCAAGGACGCTTGCCGCCCGTTCTCGGCCACGCGCAACGGCATGGTGCAGGGCGAAGGTGCCGGAGTCTTCGTCTTCGAGGATTTCGACCACGCCCGGGCGCGCGGTGCCGATATCCTGTGCGAGGTGATCGGCTTTGCCATGACCTCGGATGCGTCGGATATCGTCATGCCCTCCAAGCAGGGGGCGGCACGGGCCATCGCGGGGGCGATCAGGGATGCGCGGATCAGTCCCGGCGATGTCTGCTATATCAACGCCCATGGGACCGGCACGGCGGCGAACGACAAGACCGAATGCGCCGCGGTCGCCGATGTCTTCGGCAGCCATGCCGACCGGTTGATGATCTCGTCCACGAAATCGATGCACGGCCATCTGATCGGCGGCACCGGTGCGGTGGAACTGCTGGCCTGCATCATGGCCCTGCGCGACGGGATCGTCGCACCGACCATCGGCTACGAGGAACCAGACCCCGAATGCGCGCTTGATGTCGTCCCGAACGAGGCGCGCGAGGCGAAGGTCGAGGTCGCCTTGTCGAACGCCTTTGCCTTCGGGGGGCTGAATGCCGTCATGGCCCTGCGCCGCCTTGCCATATGACGCAAGGCGCGCTTGGGGGCCTGGGCGTTAGTCGGCGGGCAGCGGCACGATGGAATCGTAGGCGGCGGTGAAACCGGTCAGCGAAATGGTCAGCACGACCTCGGCGTCATCGGCGAATGCCGGAACAATCCGCAGGCTACCGGTCGCGCCGCGCTTCAGCTCGTCGATCTCGGCTTGCGTAAAGCCGACACGCGCGATGCACCCCGAGGCATTGCAAAAGCGGTAAGGATAGGCGCGCGGGTTCTGGCCATCCACGGCGATGGTCAATTGGGCGGGCAGGAAGGTTTCCAGCGGCACGACGATGTTTGACCCCGCAACGACGTTTCCGCCTTCGGGCAGACGGAACATGTTGAATTCGGCCACGGCGACGCCGTCTTCATTCATCAAGAGCTGATAAAGATTGCAGCCTTCCTGCTCGCCCTCGGCGGCCTTGATGCACCTGATCTGCCAGTCCCCTTGGGTTTCGCGGATGTAAGGCTCGCCGACCGCCGGTGTGACGGATTGGCCGATATCGAACTCGCCGCTGTTCTCGGCCGCGGTGTCCTGTGCCTGTGCGGCAGTCGCACAAAGCAAAGTGGCGGTGAACAGGATGGGCTTGAGAAAATGGCGCATGATATACCTCTGTGGTTTTGCGCTGCGTAACATGCATGGGCGGTGATCAACAGGGTGAACGCGCGGTTGTTTGGCAGAACCCTGCTCACATTTTCGGGGGCCGAAAGGTGAAGAAGGGCCCCGTTAAAGGACCCCTCTCTTTTTCGTCTCCCTGTCGGACTTGGCCGACTAATTGGCAAAATGCTACGCAAAGCACGATTGACCGTCAACCGGAAATGCAGACCGGATCGGTTCCGGTTTTCAACGGCTTCGTGATGAAAAAAGCCGTGCCCGAGGGCACGGCAGTCTGACAGGGAGGAACGCAAGAACCGCAACATCGGTTGCCGCACTTGCATGGTTTAGACTGGCACCGATTGGTTAAGAATGTATCTTCTGGCCAGGACACATCAGGGGGGCAGGGATGTCAGAGACGATCTTTATTGGCGGCGGCGGCGAGGGGTATGGCGAGCCGCAGGTGATGCGGCTGGACAAGGCCAACCGCCACGGGCTGATTGCGGGGGCGACCGGCACCGGCAAGACCGTCACCTTGCAGATCATGGCCGAGGCTTTTTCGGCCGCCGGTGTCCCGGTCTTTCTGTCGGATGTGAAGGGCGACCTGTCCGGTCTGGCGGCCAGCGGATCGGCTGCGGCGAAGTTGCATGAACCTTTCATGTCGCGGGCGCAGACCATCGGGCTTGATCTGCAATACGACAGTTTCCCCGTCACCTTCTGGGACCTTTTCGGCAAGCAGGGCCACCCGATCCGCGCCACTGTCGCCGAGATGGGGCCGCTTTTGCTGTCGCGCCTGATGGACCTGACCGGCGCGCAGGAAGGTGTTCTGAACGTGGCTTTCCGTGTCGCCGATGAAGAGGGTCTGCCGCTGCTCGATCTCAAGGATTTGCAGGCGCTTCTGGTCTGGGTCGGGCAGAACGCCAGCGCCCTGTCCTTGCGGTATGGAAACGTCGCTGCCGCCTCGGTCGGTGCGATCCAGCGGGCCTTGCTGGTGCTGGAAAACCAGGGCGGCGCTGCGCTTTTCGGTGAACCGGCGCTGGAGCTTGCCGATATGATGCGCCTGCGCGAGGGTCGCGGCGAGATCAATATTCTGGCCGCCGACCAGTTGATGGCCAGCCCGCGTCTTTATGCGACGTTCCTGCTGTGGCTTCTGTCAGAGCTTTTCGAGGAACTGCCCGAGGTCGGCAACCCCGACAAACCCAAGCTGGTGTTCTTCTTCGACGAGGCGCATCTGCTGTTCGACGGTGCGCCCAAGGTGCTGGTGGACAAGGTCGAACAGGTCGCGCGTCTGATCCGGTCGAAGGGCGTGGGCGTCTATTTCGTCACCCAGAACCCCGCCGATATTCCCGACGATGTCCTGGGCCAGCTTGGCAACCGCGTGCAACATGCCTTGCGGGCCTTTACGGCGAAGGACCGCAAGGCGCTCAAGTCTGCCGCGGAAACCTACCGCGACAATCCGGCCTTCGATACAGCCGATGCGATCCAGCAGGTCGGCACGGGCGAGGCGGTCACATCCTTTCTGGACCGCAAGGGCATCCCCGAGATCGTCCAGCGCACGCTGATCCGGCCGCCGTCGTCACAGCTTGGCCCGATCGACGCCGCCACCCGCAAGTTTCTAATGGCGCAGAGCGCGATGGCCGGCAAATACGACGACCCGCTCGACCGTGAAAGCGCCTTCGAGATCCTGCAGAAACGGGCCGAGGCCGCGGCGAAAGCCGCCGAAGTGGCGGAAGAAGCAGAGGCGCGGCTGGAAGAACAGGAACGCGAGTTCAAGGCGGCCCGGCGCTATGACGGTGGGCGCACCAGCAGCAGGTCCACCGCGCGCCGGTCCACCGACGACAGCCTCGGGGGTGCGCTCGCCTCGGCTGTGGCGAAGGAACTGAAAGGCACCACGGGCCGCCGGATCGTGCGGGGGGTATTGGGCGGGCTGTTCAAGGGGCGGTAGCTTCGCAGTGCTTGATGATTGACTGGCCCTGATCTTCGGCCGATGTTCGGGACAAGGTCGTGAGTTTTGACCGTCAGCCGCGCAGGAGCCGGACGTGAACGCCATCGACCCCTACCACTTCCATCCCGAATTGCGTGGCAAGATCAAACCCGCCGCGGACTCGTTCTTCCGTGACATGGACCTTGCGGCTGTCGACGAGCAGGTGGCCGAAGCGGGTTTTCCCTCCGACTGGCGCACGCCTTGCGACGATCGCGAGGCAGATCGGCGCGAATGGCTGGAAGGTCACCGGGACCAAGACCTCTGGATCTTTGCCTATGGGTCGCTGATCTGGGATCCGTCCGTCGAGTTTGACGAAGTCCGCGTGGCAAGATGCGAGGGCTTTCAGCGCAGTTTCTGCCTATGGGATGACGGCGGCAGGGGGTCCGTCGATGAACCCGGGCTGATGCTTGCGATCGACGAAGGTGGTTGCTGCGAAGGTGTCGCTTTCCGAATCCCGAAGGAAAAGATCGAACAGGAAACCTTTGTCCTGTTTCGTCGTGAAATGCTCATGCCGGTCTATCGTCCCGCATGGCTTGAATTGCAGACAGGGGCAGGTCCGGTGACGGGTTTGGCCTTTGTCGCGAACAGGGACCACAAGGATATCCGCCCCGGTCTGCCAATGGACCAAAAGGCGCGGATGATCGCGCATGCAAGCGGGTTTCTGGGCAGCAATTTCGACTATCTTGAAGAGCTGTCAGAACGGCTTGTTTTGCTAGGCATCAACGATCCCTATGTGGCAACTCTCTTGGATGCGACGAAAGACGAACGGCAAAGCGCTTGGCGTCCCATGAAACACGTCGTCACAACTGCCTGATCTTCAGCGTCGCGAGGCGGTTTTCCTCTTTCGCGATCACTTCGAACCGGAAGCCGTGGAAGGAAAAGACCTGTCCTTCGACGGGGATCATCTGCGCCTCATGGATCACCAGACCCGCGACGGTGTTCGCCTCGTCATCCGGCAGGGTCCAGTCATGCGCGCGATTGAGGTCGCGGATCGTCATGCCGCCGTCCACGATGAAGGCGCCATCATCGGTCTTCGCGATCAGGTCCTCTTCGTGGTCGTCGAATTCATCGGTGATCTCGCCCACGATCTCTTCGAGGATATCTTCCAGCGTGATCAACCCCTGCAACGCCCCGTATTCGTCGACCACCAGCGCGAAATGCGTCTTGCGCTTGAGGAAGTTGCGCATCTGGTCGTCCAGCGTCGTCGTCTCGGGCACGAAATAGGGCGGCATCGCCACTTTCATGATGTCGAAGGCATCGAGACCCTTGGGATTCTGGCCGCCGTCCAGCAGCTTGTGCATGGCGCGCAGCAGGTCCTTTGCATGCACCATGCCGACGATGTTCTCGGGCTCGCCACGAAAGATCGGCAGGCGGGTATAGGGGCTTTTCAGGATTTGGCTCAGGATTTCATCGGGCGGCGAGGCGACATCGATCATCTCGATGCCCGAGCGGTGAAGCATGATTTCCTCGACGGTCCGCTCGTTCAGATCGAGCGCGCCGAGAATGCGGTCGCGGTCCTCTTTCTCGACCAGCCCTTCGGAATGGCCAAGCGACAACGCGCCTGCGATCTCTTCACGCACGGCAAGAATGTTGCTGTCGGGGTCGGTGCGCACACCGAAGACAAACAGCACCCCGCGCACGAAATAGCGCACCGCGCTGACAAGGGGCGAAAACAGCAGGATCACCAGCGAGATGGGGCGGGCAACGCGGCTGGCAAAGGACTCGGGGTAGGTGATGGCAAGGGTCTTCGGCAGCACCTCGGCAAAGATCAGGACAAGTCCGGTCATGACCAGCGTCGCGACAGCCACACCGTTCTGGCCGAAAAGACGGGTCAGAACAGCCGTCGCCAGCGACGTGGCAAGAATATTGACGACGTTGTTGCCCAAGAGCACCGATCCGATCAGCCGCTCGTTGTCTTCGGTGACCTTGAGGGCCCGTTGGGCCCCCTTGTTGCCCTTGTCGGCCGCCGCCCGCAGCTTGCCGCGCGACGAGGCGGTCAGCGCGGTCTCGGAGCCGGAAAAGAAGGCAGAGGCTATCAGCAGAACCGCAATCGCACCGGAGGTAATCCAGAACGCGGCATCAAGGGTCGTGGGGTCCATGGGGGTCTTTCGCAAAAACGCTATGCGCGAATATGGAGGGTCCGGCAGCCCGCATCAAGACTTGCGGGATTTGGCAAGGGGATGGTGTTGCAAAACAAGGTCTCTCAGGCGCGCATCGACCACATGGGTATAGATCTCGGTGGTCGCCACATCCGCATGTCCCAACATGGTCTGGATGGCGCGCAGGTCGGCGCCGCCTTCCAGCAGGTGGGTCGCGAAGGCATGGCGCAACCTGTGGGGTGTGACCTTTGACGGCGGGACACCGCCGCGCAGGGCGAAGTCCTTGATCAGGCCAAAGAACCTGTGGCGCGTCAGATGCCCGGCCTTGCCGTGCGACGGAAACAGAAACCGCGAGGGCGGTTTGCCGGCCTTGCGCGCGGTCTCTTCTGCGGCGTCCCGTTCGGCAAGATAGGACGCAAGCGCCTGCCGCGCAGGCGGCGAGAGCGGTACCAGTCTCTCCTTGCCGCCCTTGCCCCGCACCAGAAGCATGCGCGGATCACCGCGCGCCGCCGCGACCGGCAGGCTGACCAGTTCCGTCACCCGCATGCCGGTGGCATAAAGCAATTCCATCAGGCAGGTATTGCGCAACGTCTCTTTCGGAGACGCGCGCGCGGCGTCCAGCAGCCGGTCCACCTCTGCGATGCTCAGGGTCTTGGGCAAGCGCTGAGCCCGACCGGGGCCCTTGATCTGGACGGCGGGGTTGTCGGCGCGCCAGCCCTCGTCGAAGGCGAAACGGTAAAGCTGCTTGATGGCCGACAGACGGCGGGCACGGGTAGATTTCGCCAGACCCTGCGTCTCGCAGTCGATCAGGTAATCCTCGACGTCGGAGCGGCAGGCGTCGGCGAAATCCGTGCCTTGCGCCTGCAGCCAGTCGGCAAAGCCCCGCAGATCCCGCGCATAGGACAAAAGCGTATTCTGCGCGGCGTCCATCTCGGCTGCCTGTGCTTCGAGAAACACCTGCACCCAACGGGACATCTGGGTGGGCGCGGTCATATGGTGCGGTTCAAAAGCAGGTATTGCAGGGCCGCGCGGCGGGCCACATCCTCCAGCCCCAGGCTGCGCAGAACGCCGATCGCAGAGATCAGCGACCGCAAGTCACCCTCGGTCCCGGCACTGAAGAGACGCAGCGTGATCAGCAGCGCTTCGCCCAGTTTGTCTTCTTCCAGCAGCCTTGCGATGTTCTGTGGAACCTCGGGCGTCGCAAAGGCATCGGCAACCGCGATCTGGGATGGACCTGTCGCAAGGGCCCTGTCGGGGGTGCCGCGCGCCACGCCGATCAGGAAAGGGTCCACATCCAGATCCCGCCGCAAGCTGGCAAGCGCCACGCGTTCATAGGCGGCCGACAGCAAACCGACTTCGACCGCCAGTGCCGCGGCATCCGCGCGCAGCGGCAGATCCTGCAGGGCCGCACCATAGAGTTTGGCAAACTGGATTTCGGCGCGCGCGGCGCGCATCGCCGCCCATGCCGCAGGCAGCGTATCTGCGATGGCATCGACATCGCGCGCCAGCATCGCCACATCAAAACGCTGCACCGCCGCCGCGCGATCCCAGACCCCCCCCGAGGCCGCAGGCGTCCGCGAAGTATAGTGCCGCAGCAGGACGTTTTCCGACACCGCACCATGACGGGCAAGCCGTTCGGCCGCATCGAGCTGCGCCTTCCAGGGCGCGGTAAAGCGCAGGTCGGCATGGGCAAAGGCAAGCGCAAGCTGGCCGGTGGCAATCGGTTCACCGATCGCCTCGTGCATGCGGAAGGTCAGCGGGGTGACCGGTTCGGGCAGATCGAGCGCGGGCTCGCCCTCGTAAAGTTCGGGATCCAGAAAGCGCGACAAGAGCGCCTCTTCCGCAGGCGAGATGTCGCCCAGAACGCGGTGGGTGTTCAGGGTCAGGGCCGCCAGCGGCCAGTCGCCGCTGCGCGCAAGGCAGAAGATCCGGGCGGGATAGGTCGGCGCGATAGAGGGC
The DNA here is from genome assembly GCF_036770585.1 of Yoonia sp. Lineage (GTDB taxonomy): Bacteria > Pseudomonadota > Alphaproteobacteria > Rhodobacterales > Rhodobacteraceae > Yoonia. The sequence goes on from NZ_DAIPIW010000032.1 coordinate 22,776, forward strand.
GTTTCCTGCATGACATCGCAGGCCGCGTCCTCGGTGCCGGTCAGCAGCGCCACGTCGAACCAGCGCTGGAACAGCGGCGGGGTATCGGGCGCGGCCTGTTCGATCAGCGACTTGGCCTGTTCCAGCGCGCCCATGTCCAAAAGCTTGTCCACACGGGCCAGAAAAAGCGCGTCATCAGCCCCCGCATCGCCTGGCGGATCGGCCTCGGCCATCATCAGAACCTTCAGAAAGTCCTGCAGGGCGGGCAGCATATCGACCCGCTCGCTGCGGACAAGTGCCACGAGGTCGGCCTCGGGGCTTGCGGACCACAAGGTCCGTGGCAGGCCGGTGACACGCGGCGGCAAGATACCGACCGGATCCTTTGACGGTTCGGCCAGCGGCGTCGTCACGATATCTGGCGAGGTCACGGCCTCGGCCACGGGTGGCTCGGGCGGCGGGGCCTCTTCGACACTGCGCGACAGCCAGTCGATGGCCGACAAGGGCTCGCCCGGCGAGGGGCCTTGGGCCAATGCCGGAGACACCGCAAGCCAAACTGCGGCGGCGGTCAGGGCCTTAGTTTGCATCCAGTGTGACAGGGCGGGTTACCTCTTGGGCGGGGGCAGCAAAGTCAGCCGGAAAGAACAATGGTCCGAGATAGGCATAGGCGACAAGTGCGACCGCACAAAGCACGACCAGATAGAATACCGCTTTGATCAACCGCCACATCGCTTGCCTCGCTTCATTGCCTGCCTGACATATGTGGGTTCTTCCCCAACTGTTGAAGGGAGTATATATCCCCTTTGAACCAAGATCACGGCCTTCGTGGATTAATTTTTGCTGCGGCAGGGGGCTGCCGAAACCGAAGGGACGGATATGTCCGCCAGCCATCGCTACCGGTTGACCAGAACTGTCGTGCTTGTGGGCATGATGGGGTCCGGCAAAACCGCCATCGGGCGGGCGCTGGCGGCCGAACTGGACGTGCCTTTCGTCGATAGCGATGCCGCGATCGAAGAGGCCGCCGCCGCGACCATCGCGGAAATCTTCGCCCGCGATGGCGAGGACTTCTTTCGCAAGCGCGAGGAAGAGGTGCTGCGCCGCCTGCTGTCGGGTCCACCGGGGATCGTGTCGACCGGGGGCGGGGCGTTTCTGTCCGAAGCGAACCGCGCGGCGATTGCCGATCTGGGGATCGCGGTCTGGCTTGATGCCGATCTTGCCACCTTGTGGGAACGCGTGCGCCACAAGGATACGCGGCCCTTGTTGCGGACCGCGGACCCCAAGGCGACCTTGGCCGAGATCTTTCACAAGCGCACCCCGATCTATCGGCAGGCCGGTCTGCACATTCGCGTCGCGGCCGACGCCTCGATCACCGAGACGATGCAGACGGTGCTTGGGGCATTGGCCGCGCGCCCTGATATTCTGGAGAACAAGTGATGCATGTGACTGTGCCTGTGGACCTGCCCGGTCGGGCCTATGACATCTTGATCGGTCCGGGCGTGCTGGATCAGGCGGGCGCGCTGATTGCGGCCATGGGCGGGCGCAAGCACGTCTGCATCCTGACGGACGCCAATGTCGCGCCGCTGCATCTGGCGGCTTTGCAGGATGCCTTGACCGCAGATGGGCTGACCGCCGAGGCGCTGGTCTTGCCTGCGGGGGAAGGGACCAAAAGCTGGCGCCATCTGGAACAATCGGTCGAGTGGCTTCTGGCGCAAAAGGTCGAGCGCGGCGATGTCGTCGTCGCTTTCGGTGGCGGGGTGATCGGCGATCTGGCGGGCTTTGCCGCCGCGATCCTGCGCCGCGGTGTCCGTTTCGTGCAGATCCCGACATCGCTTTTGGCGCAGGTCGACAGCTCTGTCGGGGGCAAGACAGGCATCAATTCGCCCAGCGGCAAGAACCTGATCGGGGCGTTCCATCAGCCAAGTCTCGTGCTGGCCGATACAGCGCTTCTGGGCACGCTGCCCGCGCGTGACTTTCTTGCCGGATATGGCGAGGTCGTGAAATACGGGCTGCTGGGTGATGCTGCCTTTTTCGACTGGCTCGAGGCCGAGGCCCCCGCGCTGGCGCGTGGCGACATGGACGCCCGCGTCCGCGCGGTTCAGCGGTCATGCGAGATGAAGGCCGAGATCGTGCAGCGCGACGAGACCGAACAGGGCGACCGCGCGCTGTTGAACCTCGGGCACACGTTCTGCCATGCGCTCGAGGCGGCAACGGGGTATTCGGACCGGCTGCTGCATGGTGAAGGCGTGGCAATCGGCTGTGCCCTGGCGTTCGAGCTGTCGGCGCGGCTGGGGCTGTGCAGTCAGGAAGACCCCAGCCGCCTGCGCGCGCATCTGCGCGAGATGGGCATGAAGGTCGATATCCGCGACATTCCGGGCGATCTGCCGGATGCCGAAGCGCTGCTGGCCATGATGGGGCAGGACAAGAAGGTGAAGGACGGCAAGCTGCGGTTCATTCTGGCGCGCGGGATTGGTGCCGTCTTCATCACCTCTGATGTCCCGCGCGAGGCTGTTCTTGCCGTCCTGCAGGATGCCCTGCGCACCTAGATCGATGGTGCGGCAGGCATGGGGCCAAGGCCCCCATCAGCGATCGTCGTCGTCCTTGTCGTCGAGATCCAGCCCGATGCCATGTTTGCGGATGAACCAAAAGAAGGCAGGCATTTCCATCGCAAAGAGCGTCACCAGCGTGAAGACAAACCAGTTCGTCGTAAACAGGATCAGCGAGAACCGCACATCCGTTCCCATGAACCACGCCCCAGCGACGACAACCGCAAGGACCGTCAGCACGACATCGATCAGCATGATCTTGTTCAGCGTCTTGGTCTGCAGGCTTGGATAAATCCCCAGATAGGCGACGCCGAGAATGACGGCGTTCAGGATCACAATTTGCAGTTCCGGCGCGACCTCCATCACTTAAAAGGGGATCTCGTCGTCCATATCGCCCGCGCCGACAGGGGCACCGCCGCCATAACCGCCACTGCTGCTGCTGCCGCCATAGGACGCGCCGCCGCCGGAATAGCCGCCGCCCTGACCACCGCCGCCCTGACCGTCGCTGCGCCCGTCCAGCATCGTCAGCGTGCTGTTATAGGGGCGTAGCACAACTTCGGTCGTGTAGCGGTCCTGACCGCTCTGATCCTGCCACTTGCGGGTTTCAAGTTGTCCTTCGATATAGACTTTGGAGCCTTTCCGCAGATACTGTTCGGCCACGCGGGCCAGCGGTTCGGAGAAAATCGCAACAGAGTGCCATTCGGTCTTTTCGCGCCGTTCGGCGGTGTTCTTGTCCTTCCACGTCTCGGAGGTGGCGATGCGCAGGTTGCAGACCTTGCCGCCGTTCTGAAACGTCCGCACCTCGGGATCGGCACCCAGATTCCCGATAAGAATGACTTTGTTCACTGATCCGGCCATGACGGCACCCCCTGCGATTCCTGTTCGACGCTTTTGTGACAGACCCTGCATGGCGCAACAAGGTTAACGATGCGTTGAAGGCGCCCCGATGGGACGCCCTCGCCTGTGCTGCGCGGTGACCTATTCGGCGGCGATCTGGATCACCGGTTCCATCTGGTTGAGTTCCTCGTCCGAGAGATGGCACTTGATCTGATGGCCATTGCCCAGTTGCCGGACGGGCGGCACGTCTTTCTCGCACAGCCCACCCGCGACCTTGGATTTCCAGCGGCACCTTGTCTGGAAAGGGCAGCCCGACGGCGGGTTCATCGCGGAAGGGATATCGCCTTCGAGAACGATGTGCTTTTTCGCGATCTTGGTGTCGGCAATCGGCACCGCCGAGAGCAGCGCCTCGGTATAGGGGTGGTAGGGTGGCGAAAAGACCTGATCGGTCGTCCCCAGTTCCACCACATGGCCCAGATACATCACCATCACGCGGTCGCTGAGGTAGCGGACGATCGACAGGTCATGGCTGATGAAAAGCAGCGTGGTTTTGTGCTCGCGCTGGATTTCCATCAACAGGTCGGTCACAGCCGCCTGCACCGACACATCGAGCGCCGAGACAGGTTCGTCCGCCACCACGATGCGGGCATCCCCCGCAAAGGCGCGCGCAATGCCGACGCGCTGCTTCTGACCGCCAGAAAGCTGGCGCGGCATCCGGTCGGCAAAGGCGCGCGGCAGTTTCACAAGGTCCAGCAGTTGTAGCATCCGCTCGCGCCGTTCGGCGTCGTTGCTGCCGACGCCGAAGATTTCCAGCGCGCGGATGATCTGCCGTCCAACGGTCATGGAGGGGTTCAACGTGTCGAAGGGGTTCTGGAAGACCATCTGGATGTCGGCGACATTCTTGGTCGTGCGCTTTTCGATCGGCACATCGCCAATGGATTGATTTTCCAGAAGGATCTGCCCATCTGTCGCGGTTTCCAGCCCCATGAGCACCTTGGCGAAGGTGGATTTCCCGCAACCCGACTCGCCGACAATGGCAAGCGTTTCGCTTTCGCGGGCTTCGAAGCTGAGGGTTTCGTTGGCTTTCACCACCCGCTTTTCGCCCCCCCCGAAGAGCGCGTTGGCGGCGACCTCGTAGTATTTCTTGAGGTTGTCCATCTTCAGGACCACATTGCCCGGTTCCGGCTTCGGCGGTTTGGCTTCCACCTGCGGCGGGGCGGTCCAGTCGATTTCCTTGAACCGCAGGCAGCGGGTCTGGTGGCGGTCGTTGCCTTCGACCTGCGCCATTGGAATGAACCCCTGATCGCAGCGGCCGACCTCGAAATAATCGCAGCGCGGGCCGAAGTTGCAGCCGAGGGGACGTTCATGGGGCAGGGGGAAGTTGCCGGGGATCGCGACCAGCGGGCGGGCGTTCTTGTCGGCGCCGGGCAGCGGGATGGACCGGAACAGCGCCTGCGTATAGGGGTGCTGCATCGTGTCGAAAACGTCTTCGATGCTGCCGCGTTCCACCGCCTCGCCGGAATACATCACGCAGATACGGTCACAGGTTTCCAGCACCAACCCCAAGTTATGACTGATAAAAAGCATCGAGGTGCCGTATTTCTTGCCAAGGTCCTTGACCAGTTCGACCACGGCGGCCTCGACCGTCACATCGAGGGCGGTTGTGGGCTCGTCCAGGATCAGAAGCGCGGGCTTGGACATCAGCGCCATGGCGATGACGATCCGCTGCTGCTGGCCGCCCGACAACTGGTGCGGGTAGCTGCGCAGCATCCGTTCGGGATCGGGGAGTTTCACGTCCCTGACGACTTCCAGCGCGCGTTTGTAGGCCTCTTGCTCGCCGATGCCTTCATGGATCATCGGCACTTCCATCAACTGTTTGCCGATCCGCATGGCAGGGTTGAGCGAGGCCATAGGTTCTTGATAAATCATGGCAATATCCTTGCCACGGATCTCGCGCAGGCGTTCGGGCGACATGGTGTTCATCTCTTCGCCCTTGAACTTGATCGACCCGCCGACGATGCGGCCGTTCACGCCAAGGTCCTGCATCACACCCAGCGCCACGGTGGATTTGCCGCAGCCGGATTCACCAACAAGACCAAGGGCTTCGCCCGGCATGACGGTGGCTGAAAAGTCCATCACGGCGGGGATTTCGCGCAGGCGGGTGAAGAAGGAAATCGAAAGCTTGTCGATTTCGAGGATGGGTTGGTCGGTCATTCAATGTCCCTTTCGAGGGGCCGTTTGAGCTTGCTGCATCACGTCGGCATCACGTCGGCAAAACGTCGGGCAAGGCGGGGCGGTGCCTTGCCCGATGATTAATCTTTCAGGCTCTCTTCGCGCAGCCCGTCGGCCAGCAGGTTCAGCCCCAGAACAAGGCTGAGCAGCGCCATCGCCGGAGGCAGGGCAGGGTGGGCGAAGACCAGCAGAAGCTTGCGCCCCTCGTTGATGGTCGATCCCCAGTCAGGGCTTTCCGAGGACAGCCCCAGACCGAAGAAGCCCAAGGTGCCCAGCAGGATCGTGGTATAGCCGATCCGCAGACAGAAATCGACGATCAGCGGCCCGCGCGCATTGGGCAGGATCTCCCACAGCATGA
>NZ_DAIPIW010000101.1:0-6783 GCF_036770585.1 Yoonia sp.
ACCATGCTGGATTCACAAGATGAATCCCTTACGTGATTTGTGCAACAGAGCCAGTCGAAACCATGACTACGATGCCATGATCCGCTTTCTTGGCAAGGTAAAGCAGAACCCAATTTATCCAGAATCGAAAGTGTTGTCGGAGTTTAACCCTTTTTCAATTAGTCATCGCGCAAAGGATGAAGAACCACTGCTCAAGATCGCTGACCTTGTTGCGCACAGTGTCTACCAGTGCGCCAACAAGTCCTCATCAAATCACTTCATTCCGGAGTATCGCTACTTTCAGGAGTTGAGTGGTCGATTTGCAGCGGGCCAAAATGGAAAGATTTTAGGAATTGGTCTAAAGCCAATTCACTCGCTTGAGATGCTTGAACTTGATAAGCAAATTGTTGAGATCGTGCGGAATGCTCGGGCCGCACCACCAACGAAGCCTTGAAATCGGATTGTCGCCCGGGCTTGTTCGGGCAGCTCACGCGACAGGGCTCCGCACGTTTGAGGTACCCGTAGGTCGGGGTTCACCCCGACAAATCCCAACGGTTCCGCAAAACGCATACGGCGCAATCCGCTCGCCGCGACCCGACGTCCTGCAATCCGATACGGTGGAATGTCGGGGTGAACCCCGACCTACGGTGTTGCGCTGAAATCCCAACGGTTCCACAAAACGCATACGGCGCAATCCGCTCGCCGTGACCCGGCGTCCTGCTGGCGGATGGGGTGGAATGTCGGGGTGAACCCCGACCTACGGTGTTACGCTCAAATCCGACGGTCCGGCAATCACGATGTCGGGGTGAACCCCGACCTACGCGCGCTCCGCGTTGAACGACGAAAATGGCCACTTCGCCGGATCATCGACCAAACCGTGTTTCACGGGATTGATCCAACAATAATTGACATGCGCGGCGTGGTCGGCGTCGTCGCGGATATGATGCTCCCAAAACCGTTTCTGCCAAATCGGGGCTTCGTCGCGGAAGCGGCCGCCTGTGCGCGACCGGCCCGCTTTGACGCCGTGGCGGTTCGGGTGGCTTGTCGGGGTGAACCCCGACCTACGGACCGCCATGGAAAACCGCGCTTTGATCGCTGCGACCCGCGTTGCGATGTCGGCATCGCCCTCCGGCAACTGCCATACAGAGTGGAAATGATCGGGCAACACCACCCAGGCATCCACCGCGAAAGGGCGCGTGGCCCGCGTCTCGGCCACCGCCTGCCGCAACGCACCAACCTCACGCACAAGCAAGTCCGACTGCCGATCGGCAAGGTTGACCGTCAAGAACACACATGCACCGGCGACAACGGGGCGGCGATAATCCAACATGGGCAAACGATGCATGCTCTTGGTTAATCTTTCGTGTAGGTCAGGGTTCACCCCGACAATCCCCCATGAAATGAACGCTTTCCGCCCCCCGCGCGCCGCTGCCGCCCCCGCAAAACCGCTATTGACCTCAATCCGCAGCTTCACTACCTAACGGCTGTCTTCGCGGGCGTTGTGTAATGGTAAGACCCTTGCCTTCCAAGCAAGAGATACGGGTTCGATTCCCGTCGCCCGCTCCAGACCCTTATGCCAAAGTGACTATCGCGAATTCCGCCACTTGGCTTGTGCAATGGCAGCTACAGTTTTATGTCCTGTGAAACACCATAAGGACCACGCATGGCGGATCTGCAGACAACCCGACCAGAGGACCGCCCCGCCGGCAAGCGTGTCAGCGCCCTGCGCGCGCTCTGGCCCTTCATCAAGCCCTATCGCGCCAACCTCTTCGGGGCCGGTTTCGCCCTAGTCTTTACCGCGGCGGTGGCCCTGTCGCTGCCGATTGCGGCGCGGCTGGTCGTCGATACCTTCGGGCTTTCCTCGGCCGAGATCGGGCAGAACTTCCGGCTGATGCTGACCATCGCGGTGCTTTTGGCCTTCGGGACCGCGCTGCGGTATTACCTTGTCACGCGGCTGGGCGAGCGCGTGGTCGCCGATATCCGCAAGGCCGTTTTCAATCGCATGATCTCGATGAGTCCCGCCTTCTACGAACGGATCATGACCGGCGAGGTGCTCAGCCGGATCACCACTGATACCACGCTGATCCTGTCGGTCATCGGCAGTTCCGCCTCGATCGCGCTGCGCAACATCCTGATCTTCATCGGCGGTGTCATCCTGATGCTGCTGACCTCCGTGAAGATGAGCGTGATGGTCCTCTGGCCGATCCCCGTGGTGCTTTTTCCGATCATGTTCCTCGGGCGGCGGGTGCGCAGCCTGTCTAAGGAAAATCAGGACCTTATCGCGGAATCAAGTGGCGACGCATCCGAACAACTTCTCTCCGCCCAGACCGTGCAGGCCTTCACCCACGAAGACCTCAGCCGCGCGAAATTCGACGCGGTCACCGAGCAAAGCTACAGATCGGCGCGGCGGCGTATCCTGACACGGGCCGCATTGACGGCGATCGTTATTTTCATGGTTTTCGCCGCCATCGTCCTGTTTTTGCAAATGGGGTCCGAGGATGTCAGCCGCGGCGAGATCACCGAAGGCGGGCTGGTCCAGTTCATGATCTACACGATCATGGTCGGCGGCGCCGTGGCGGCCCTGGCCGAGGTCTGGGGCGAATTGCAGCGTGCCGCCGGCGCGACCGAGCGTCTGGTCGAATTGCTGACGATCGAGGATTCCGTGCAGGACCCCGCTGCGGCCAAGACGCTCGCTTTGCCGGTCAAGGGCGCGCTTTCCTTCGAAAACCTGTATTTCAACTATCCGTCGCGCCCCGATGTCTCGGCGCTTGACGGGATCGACCTGCACATCACCCCGGGCGAGACCGTGGCGCTTGTCGGCCCGTCCGGTGCGGGCAAGACGACGATCATCCAGCTGGTCCAGCGGTTCTATGACCCGCAAGGCGGCGCGGTGAAACTTGACGGTGTGGACCTGCGCGATCTCGAACGCTCCGACTTCCGCAAGCACATCGCCCTTGTGCCGCAGGACCCGGTGATCTTCGCCGATACCGCGCGCGAGAACATCCGCTTCGGCCGGCCCGATGCCACCGATGCTGAGGTCGAAATGGCCGCCAAGGCCGCCGCCGCCCATGACTTTCTGACCGCACTTCCCGATGGCTATGACAGCTATGTCGGCGAAAGGGGCGTCATGCTGTCGGGGGGCCAGAAGCAGCGGATCGCCATCGCCCGTGCCATTCTGCGCGATGCGCCGGTCTTGTTGCTGGACGAAGCCACCAGCGCGCTGGATGCCGAAAGCGAATACGCCGTGCAGCGCGCGGTCGAGGATCTGGCCAAGACCCGCACGACCTTGATCGTGGCCCACCGCCTTGCGACCGTGAAGAAGGCCGACCGGATCATCGTGCTGGAACACGGCAAGATCGTCGCCCAGGGCACCCATGACGCCCTTGTCGCGCAGGGTGGCCTTTACGCCCGCCTTGCGCGGTTGCAGTTCACCGAAGGGCTGGCTGCCGAATAGGCTTCGCGTGTTTTTCGCAGCGTCAGACTTGTGATCCGCGGTTTTCTTGATCAACCTGCCCCGACAGGGAGGCCGCTTGCGCGGCAATCGAGAACCGGGGAGGAAAACCATGGCCTTTGCGACCATCGCAGACCGTGACGCTATCGAAAACGAAAAGCCGTGGGAGGCGCGTGAAAAGCCCGTCACCACATTCGGCCTGCTCAGCCGGACGGCCGCAAAATTCGGGACACGCAAGGCGACCACCTTCAGCCTTTTGTCGGACCCGAACGCCCCATGCGAGACGCTGGACTGGAACACCCTGCGGGACAAGACCGCGCAATCGGCCAATATGTTCCGCGCGCTTGGCGTGGGCGAGACGGACGTTGTCGCCTATCTTTTGCCCAATGCGACCGAGACGGTCCTGACCTATCTCGGCGGGCAGGTTGCGGGTATCGTCAACCCGATCAACCCGCTGCTGGAGGCCGAGCAGATCGCCGCCATCCTGCGCGAAACCAAGGCCAAGGTTCTGGTCACGCTGAAGGCCTTCCCGAAGACCGACGTCGCCCAAAAGGCGGCCGAGGCGGTGCGCCTTGCACCCAACGTGACCCATGTGGTCGAGGTCGATCTGCTGCGCTACCTGACCGGTCTGAAGAAGTTCATCGTGCCGCTGATCCGGCCCAAGAACCCTGTCACCCACAAGGCCAAGGTGCTTGATTTCACCACTGAAATGGCACGCCAGCCCAAGACGCTGACATTCGAGGACAGCAAGGCCGACCGCGTCGCCGCCTATTTCCACACCGGCGGCACCACGGGCATGCCCAAAGTCGTGCAGCACCGCTATTCCGGCATCATCTACAACGCATGGCTGGGCGACCGGCTGCTCTTTACCGAGAAAGACGTGCAGATCTGCCCGCTGCCACTGTTCCACGTCTTTGCGACCATCGTCTCGCTGGGGGCCTCGCTTGGCTCTGGGGCGCAGATCGTCTTGCCGACACCGCAAGGCTATCGCGGCGAGGGGGTTTTCGACAACTTCTGGAAGCTGGTCGAAAAGCACAAGGTGACCTTCATGATCACCGTGCCCACGGCCATGTCCGCGCTGATGCAGCGCAAGGTGGATGCCGATATCTCGTCGCTCAAACTGGCGTTCTGCGGGTCCGCCCCGCTGCCGCTGGAACTCTACCGCCGGTTCGAAAAGGCGGCAGGCGTGACCATTTGCGAAGGCTATGGTCTGACCGAGGCGACCTGCCTTGTGTCGATCAACCCGCCCGAAGGCGAAAAGCGTGTCGGTTCGATCGGGCTTCCCTTCCCCTATACGGACGTGCGGATCATCTCGTCCGCGACGGGCAAGGAACTGGGCATCGACGAAATCGGCGAAATCTGCGTGGCCAATCCGGGCGTTGCCGATGGCGACACCTATACAGAGCCGGACAAGAACGTCGATCTCTACCGCCCCGGTGACAAGTCGCAGACGCAATACCTGCGGACGGGCGATCTGGGGCGCAAGGATGCAGACGGCTATCTGTGGATCACGGGCCGCGCCAAGGACCTGATCATCCGCGGCGGCCACAACATCGATCCCGCCGAGATCGAAGAGGCGCTGGCCGGTCATGACGCCGTGGCCTTTGCCGGTGCTGTCGGCCAGCCCGATGCCCACGCGGGCGAGGTGCCATGTGTCTATGTCGAGCTTGTCGCCGGTGCCGAGGTGACCGAGGCAGAGTTGCTGGACTACGCCAAGGCCCATATCCACGAACGGGCAGCCCACCCCAAGCATCTGGAGGTTCTGGCGGAACTGCCCAAGACCGCCGTTGGCAAGATCTTCAAGCCCGACCTGCGCAAGCGCGCCATCACCCGCATTTTCAACGAGGCCCTGTCCGGTGTCGCCGCCGAGGTCAGCGAAGTGACCGAGGACAAGAAACGCGGTCTGGTCGCCCATATCGCGAAGACCGGAACGGTCAGTGAAGACGAGATCGGTTCGGTCTTGAACGCCTACACTATCCCGTGGGAAATCGCGCACTAGGTTGCAGGCGGGACGCTGAAGCAAAGGATCGCGACGATGGCAAAACTTGCATTTCTGGGACTGGGGGTCATGGGCTATCCGATGGCCGGGCACCTGCAGGCCGCCGGTCATGCGGTGACGGTCTACAACCGGACGACCTCCAAGGCAGAAGCTTGGGTCGCCCAATACGGCGGGGCAATGGCCACGACACCGGCCAAGGCCGCCGCTGGGGCCGAGATGGTTCTCGCTTGTGTCGGAAACGATGATGATCTGCGGTCGGTCTGCATCGGCGAGGGGGGCGCCTTCGCCGGCATGGGCAAGGGCACGCTCTTTGTCGATCACACGACGGTCTCGGCAGCGGTGACGCGCGAGCTTCATGATCTTGCCGCCGAAAGCGGGATCGGCTTTGTCGATGCGCCGGTGTCCGGCGGGCAGGCTGGGGCCGAGAACGGGCAACTTTCGATCATGTGCGGCGGATCGCAGGCCGACTATGACCGCGCCGCGGCCGTGATCGCCGCCTATGCCAAGCTCTGCCGCCGGATCGGTGAAAGCGGGGCGGGGCAGATGACCAAGATGTGCAACCAGATCGCGATCGCCGGTCTGGTGCAGGGCCTGTCCGAGGCGCTGCATTTCGCGCAGAAAGCCGGCCTCGATGGCCGCGCGGTGGTCGAGGTGATCAGCCAGGGCGCGGCAGGCAGCTGGCAGATGTCGAACCGCTATCAGACCATGCTGGATGACACATGGGACCACGGGTTCGCCGTTGACTGGATGCGCAAGGACCTCGGGATTTGCCTTGCGACCGCGAATGAGAACGGCGCAAGCCTGCCGGTCACGGCGCTGGTCGATCAGTTCTACAAGGACGTCCAGAAGCTGGGCGGTGGCCGCTGGGATACCTCTTCCTTGCTCAAGCGGTTACAGGCAATGGGGTAGGGGTGTTGTCGCGCTTCATGCCGCGGTCTTGTCCGTAAGGGCTTTGACCGCCGATCATCGCTTGGGCCCGCACGGCGAACGGCCCCGGGCTTGTTTTGCCGGCGGCCGGTGCCTGATCCGTGCCATTCCGCAGAAACGGGGCGGATCAGCGCGGAACCTGCACCATGTCCATGCAAGGCAGTGTCAACGATGCGAGGCCCCCGGGCATCAGCAAGCGGTTCCGCCATCCGTCAGAAAAGCGTGATCCCTTCAACGGGCGCGGGTTTGACGGGTGCCTCAAGCACCTCTGGCGCCGGGCCGACGATCTGCATCTGGCGCGCCGCACCGGTCGTGGGGTGAAACTGCACGCGCCGTGCCGCGGTGCCCCCGACACTTTTCGCAAGACAGGGAATGGCCTCTTTTGCCAGAAAATCCAGCGCGAAGGCGGCGTTCGACCCGCCGATAT
>NZ_DAIPIW010000102.1:0-6765 GCF_036770585.1 Yoonia sp.
ATCACCGGCAAGCGGCATGATTTCCGCATCGGCTATGACGTGGGGTTCGACGGCGAAGGCCGCATCACCGGCATCGACTTTACGCAAATCACACGCTGCGGCTGGGCGCTGGACCTCTCGATCCCCGTCGCCGACCGCGCCATGCTGCATGCCGACAATGCCTATCACCTGCCCGCCGCGCGGATCACCTCGCACCGGCTGAAGACCAATACCCAATCCGCCACCGCCTTTCGCGGCTTCGGCGGCCCGCAAGGCGTGCTGGGGATCGAGCGGGTGATGGACCACATCGCAGCCACCCTCGGCCTTGATCCGGTGACGGTCAGGCAGCGCAATTACTATGCCGCGATGACCGAAACAGACGCGCCACGGCCCAGCGGCGCGCAACGCTATGGCGGGGAATTCTCGCCCAAGGCTGCCCTGCAGACCACCCCCTACCACATGCCCGTCAGCGACTTCATCCTGCACGAGATGACGGACAGCCTGCTGACCATGGCCGACTATCAGGGCCGTCGCGCGGCAATTGCCGACTGGAACGCCGCACAGCCGATCCTGAAGCGCGGCATCAGCTTTTCGCCGGTCAAATTCGGGATCTCCTTCACGCTGACCCACCTCAATCAGGCGGGGGCGCTGGTGCATGTCTATCAGGACGGATCGGTCCATATGAACCACGGCGGGACCGAGATGGGGCAAGGCCTGTTCCAGAAGGTCGCACAGGTCGCCGCCAGCCGTTTCGGGATCGACGTGAGCCACGTCAAGATCACCGCCACCGACACCGGCAAGGTGCCCAATACATCGGCCACCGCCGCATCCTCGGGGTCGGACCTGAACGGCATGGCCGTTGCCAATGCCTGCGACACCATCCGCGACCGGATTGCCGCCTGTCTGGCAGACCTGCATCAATCACGGGTCGAGGACGTGCACTTCGCAGACGGCAAGGTCACCGTCGGCGGGGTGGACATGACCTTCGCCGAAGCCGCCCGGACCGCCTATCTCAACCGCGTCAGCCTGTCCGCCACGGGGTTCTACAAGACGCCTGACCTGTCATGGGACCGGATCAAGGGCGAGGGGCGGCCCTTCTTCTACTTCGCCCAAGGGGCCGCCATCACCGAGGTCGTCATCGACACGCTGACCGGCGAGAACCGCATCCTGCGCACGGATATCCTGCACGATGCGGGCGCCTCGCTGAACCCCGCACTGGATATCGGGCAGGTCGAAGGGGCCTATGTGCAGGGTGCCGGCTGGCTGACGACCGAGGAACTGGTCTGGGACGATAAAGGCCGCCTGCGCACCCATGCGCCTTCGACCTACAAGATCCCCGCCTGCTCGGACCGGCCCGACGTATTCAACGTGGCCCTTTGGGATCAACCCAACCCCGCGCAGACGATCTACCGCTCCAAGGCGGTGGGCGAACCACCCTTCATGCTGGGCATCTCGGCCTTTCTTGCCCTGTCCGATGCCTGTGCGGCCTGCGGCCCCGCCTACCCCGACCTGCAAGCCCCCGCCACAGCCGAGGCGGTGCTGGCAGCCGTCAAAAGGGCGCGCGGATGAGCAGCGCAATCCGCATCACCGTGACCCGCACCGCAGGCTCTGTCCCGCGCGAGGCAGGCACGCAGATGCTGGTCTGGGCGGACCGCACGCAAGGCACCATCGGCGGCGGCACGCTGGAATGGGAGGCCATGGCCGAAGCGCGACGGATGCTGGCCGAGGCGCGCGAAAGCTTCACCGCCACCTACCCCTTGGGTCCCGCGCTGGGCCAGTGCTGCGGCGGATCGGTCACGCTGTCTTATGAAGCGGCCGAGACGCTGTCCGCACCCGACCGCCGCCCGCTCTGGATCTGGGGGGCGGGCCATGTGGGGCGCGCGATTGTGCACGTCATGGCCCCTCTGCCGCATTTCGAGATCACATGGGTCGATACCGCGCCCGACCGCTTTCCCGAAACCAGCGTGACGACCCTTGTCGCCGCAGACCCCGTCCGCGCCGTCAATCACGCCCCCGACGCGGCCGAGCACCTGATCCTGACCTATTCCCACGAGATCGACCTTGCGCTTTGTCACGCGCTGCTGTCGCGGCCCTTCGGCAGCATCGGGCTGATCGGATCGGCGACGAAATGGGCGCGCTTTCGCAGCCGTCTTGCCGCCCTTGGCCACCCGCCTGCCCAAATCGCGCGCATCGCCTGCCCGATCGGCGACCCGCGCCTTGGAAAACACCCCGCAGAGATTGCGCTTGGCGTCGGGGCCGCCATGATCGCACGCACCCGCAGCGCCACGAGGGACCGTTCCGCATGACAGAACCGCTTCTGCGCCTTTCCGGTCTGACCAAAGCCTACCCCGGCGTGGTGGCGAACAAGGATGTATCCTTCGATATCGGACAGGGCGAGGTGCACGCGCTTCTGGGTGAGAACGGCGCGGGCAAATCGACGCTGGTGAAAACCATCTACGGGCTGGTGAAACCAGACGCCGGCACCATGACGCTGCAAGGCAAGCCCTTCGCCCCCGCCGAACCGCGCATCGCGCGGGCATCCGGCATCGCGATGGTCTTCCAGCATTTCTCGCTTTTCGATGCGATGAACGTGGCCGAGAACATCGCGCTCGGCATGGAAAACCCGCCACGGCAGGCCGAAATCGCGGCACAGGTGCGCAAGGTGTCGGACCTTTATGGCCTGCCGCTCGACCCTGACCGGATTGTCGGCGATCTCTCGGCAGGGGAACGCCAGCGGGTCGAGATCATCCGCTGCCTGTTGCAGGACCCCAAGCTTTTGATCATGGACGAGCCGACCTCGGTGCTGACCCCGCAAGAGGTGCAGATCCTGTTCGAAACCCTGCGCAAGCTGGCGGCAGAGGGCACCGCGATCCTCTATATCTCGCACAAGCTGGAAGAGATCCGCGCGCTTTGCGACACCGCCACCGTCCTGCGGCTGGGTCAGGTCGTGGGCACCTGCGATCCGCGCGCGACCTCGGCCCGAGACATGGCCGAACTGATGGTCGGCACGACACTGCACGTCCCCGAAAAGGCCCCGCGTCCGGAAGGCGCGGTCGTGCTGGCGCTGAATGACCTTTCCGCCCCCGCCCCGCACCGATTTGGCACGCCGCTGCGCAACATCACGGTCGAGGTCAAGAAGGGCGAGGTGCTGGGCATCGGCGGCGTCGCGGGCAATGGTCAGGACGAATTGGTCGCGGCCCTGTCGGGTGAAATGCGCACAGGGCGCGAGATGATCCGCTACAAGGGCAAGGGCATCGGCAACCTGCCCCCCAATGCAAGGCGCAAGGCGGGGCTGCTGGCCGCCCCCGAGGAACGCATGGGCCATGCCGCCGCCCCGGACATGAGCCTGACCGAAAACGCGATCCTGACGGCGACCACCCGCGAGGGGCTGACCCGACACGGCTTTCTGCAATGGGGCAAGGCGCGTGCCTTCGCCGAAGCGGTGATCAAGCAGTTCGACGTGCGCACCCCCGGACCCAACAACGCGGCAAGGTCATTGTCGGGCGGAAACCTGCAGAAATTCGTGATCGGACGCGAGATCATGCAGGCCCCCGAGGTCCTGGTCGTGAACCAGCCGACATGGGGCGTCGATGCATCCGCCGCCGCTGCGATCCGGCAGGCACTGCTGGATCTGGCCGCGACGGGATCGGCGGTGATCGTTATCAGCCAGGATCTTGATGAATTGATGGAAATCTCCGACCGCTTCGCCGCCCTGAACGAAGGCCGGCTGTCCGCCCCCCGCCCCGCCCAAGGGCTGAGCATCGACGAGGTCGGCCTGATGCTGGGCGGCGCACATGACATGGAGGTCGCGCATGTGGATGCCTAAGGATGCCTCCGGCGGGAGTATTTCGCGCAAAGCGAGGCAGGGGGCGTGCGCGCGATGATCAGACTTGAGAAACGCCCCCAGCCGTCGCGTGCATGGGTCTTTGCGACGCCGGTGCTGGCGGTGCTGCTGACGATGTTTGTCGGCGGAATTCTCTTCGCCGCCCTCGGGCAGAACCCCTTCGCGACGATCCGCACCATTTTCTTCGATCCGCTGTTTTCGGAATTCGCGTGGTTCTATCGCCCGCAACTTTTGATCAAGGGCGCGCCTTTGGTGTTGATCGCGATCGGCCTGTCGTTCGGCTTTCGTGCAGGCATCTGGAACATCGGGGCCGAGGGGCAATACATCATCGGCGCGCTTTGCGGTGCGGCGGTGGGGCTGGCCTTTTATCCGACCGAAAGCGTCATCATCTTCCCGCTGATGGTCGTGGCGGGCGCCTTGGGCGGCTTTGCATGGGCGATGATCCCGGGTGTGTTGAAGGTCCGGTTCGGCACCAATGAAATCCTCGTTTCGCTGATGCTGGTCTATGTGGCCGAGCAATTGCTGGCCTCGATGGCCCTTGGCGCCTTGCGCAACCCTGATGGCATGGGCTTTCCCGGCAGCCGGAACCTTGCGCAATACGACAGCGCCACCAGCTGGATCAGCCGGAGCGCGGGGATGCATTGGGGTGTGATCACGGCTTTCATCGCGGTGATCGTGGCCTATATCGCGCTGTCGCGTCACATCTTCGGCTTCAATGTGCGGCTGTCGGGCCAAAGCCCGCGCGCCGCGCGCTTTGCGGGCGTGAACCCCGCGCGGCTGATCCTGATCTGCATGGGGCTGTCGGGGGGGCTTGCCGGGATGGCGGGCCTTTTCGAGATCGCAGGTCCCGCCGGTCAGGTCAGCATCGACTTCAACGTGGGCTACGGCTTTACCGCGATCATCGTGGCTTTTCTGGGTCGCCTGCATCCCGTCGGGATCCTGCTGGCGGGCGGGCTGATGGCGCTGACCTATATCGGCGGCGAAATCGCGCAGTCGAACCTCGGTTTGCCGCTGGCGGCGATCCAGCTTTTGCAGGGGATGCTCTTGTTTTTCTTGCTCGCGGTGGACGTGCTGACCAATTACCGCATCCGCATCGGCAAGGGAGAACCGGCATGACCGACACCGCCCCCTTGCGCGAAAACATCATCGAGGCGGTGTTCCGGCCCGTCATCGCCTTCCTTGTCGGGATCGTCCTTGGTTATACCGTGCAACTGGCGGGCATCACCGGCTGGCCCATCGCCATCGCCTATACAGCGATCCTCGCCGGTCTGGTGCTGGCCTCGGTCTGGCTTTACGAGCGCCTGCGCAGGGTATCGGACTGGCTGTTCGAGGCAACCGGCCTTGGTGCGGGACTGCGGCAGCAGCTTGCGACACCGCCGCAACGGCGCAAGCATTGGGTCGTGCGTTTCGGCTGGATCGTCGCGCTGCTGATCGGCTTTGTTGCGGTCACCCTCTTTCCGGACGAGGTCATGCAATGGCTTTAGCCCGCAATCACCGAAGGGCTTTGTGATGGACCTGTCGTCGATCAACCCGATCCTGCTTTTGGCCTCGCTCATGGTGGCGGCGACGCCGATCCTGCTGGCCGCCATCGGCGAGCTGGTGGTGGAGCGCGCAGGCGTCCTGAACCTCGGGGTCGAGGGGATGATGATCACCGGCGCCGTCTGCGGTTTCGTGGTGGCGGTGAATACCGGATCACCCTGGGCGGGGTTCATCGGGGCGGCTGTCGGCGGCGCGCTCTTGTCGCTGGTCTTCGGGGTGCTGACGCAGTTCATGCTATCCAATCAGGTGGCCACGGGGCTGGCGCTGACGCTGTTCGGGCTCGGCCTTTCGGCGCTGCTGGGACAGGGCTATATCGGGATCAAGGCCCCCGACTTTCCCGACTGGCACGTCCCGCTTCTGGGCGACATCCCCGTCATCGGACCGATCGTCTTTCAGCATGATCCGATGGTCTATGTCGGCATCCTGATCGTCGCCGGGGTCTGGGCCTTCCTGACATACAGCCGCGCCGGCCTGATCCTGCGGGCGGTGGGTGAAAACCACGAGGCCGCCCATGCGCTGGGCTATCACGTCGTGCGGGTGCGGCTGCTGGCGATCATGTTCGGCGGGGCCTGCGCGGGGCTTGGCGGGGCCTATCTGTCCCTTGTCCGCGTGCCGCAATGGACCGAAGGCATGACCGCGGGCGCGGGCTGGATCGCGCTGGCCATCGTCGTCTTCGCAAGCTGGAGGCCGTGGCGGCTTTTGCTGGGTGCCTATTTGTTCGGCGGTGTCACCGTTTTGCAGTTGAACCTGCAGGCAGCCGGTGCCGCAATCGGGGTCGCCTATCTTTCCATGGCCCCCTATCTGGCAACGATCGCGGTTCTTGTTATTATGCGTGCCGGACGAACGCCCGGGTCACTGGGGCAATCTTTCCACGCCTCGCGCTAGAGGCATCAACACCACCAAGGGGATAACGATGACAATGAAGAAAATTCTGACCGGTGCGACCCTCGCACTCGGCATGGCAACAGGGGCTGCGGCCGACGGGCATGAACCCGTCACCGTGGGGTTCGTCTACGTCGGGCCGATCGGCGACGGCGGCTGGACCTATGAACACGACAAGGGCCGTCTGGCCATCGAAGAGCACTTCGGCGATGCGGTCGAGACCGTCTATGTCGAAAGCGTGCCCGAAGGCCCCGACGCCGTGCGCGTGATGACCCAGATGGCGCTGCAGGGTGCCGACCTGATCTTCACCACCTCTTTCGGCTACATGGACCAGACCATCGAGGTCGCATCCCAGTTCCCTGACGTGAAGTTCGAGCACGCCACAGGCTACAAGCGCGCCGACAACGTCTCGACCTACTCGGCCCGCTTCTATGAAGGCCGCGCGATCCAGGGGCACATCGCCGGCCACATGACCGAAAGCAACATCATCGGCTACATCGCCTCCTACCCGATCCCCGAGG
>NZ_DAIPIW010000103.1:0-6720 GCF_036770585.1 Yoonia sp.
CGAGGGAAGCGGTGGTCTCGAGGTGGTGTTTCAGCCATGAGAGGGTGAATTTCATTGCGGGTCTCGGCGGTTTTCTGCGGTTGCAGGGGGATTAACGGATATGGCGCGCTGGGGGAAGCCCCGACAGGCTACTCGCCCCTGTCGCGCCGCCCATGCGCCGCCGCCCAGCGCGAGACCAGCCACGCCCCGCCGAGGATCACCGTCCAGCCGGTGGCGTTGATGATCGTCAGCCGCAGCGCCAGATCACGCGGCATGTCCGAGGACCACATGGCGATATGGGCGAGGATGATGAAGGTGATCAGGGCGATGATGTAAAGGCGCATGGGGGGTCAGATAGCGCGTTTCGCACCGCCGCAAATGGCAAGAACCCGTCCCGGGCTTGACCCGGGACCGCGTGAAGATGGGGTGAGAGGCCTCGGATCAGGTCCGGGGTGCGGCCTTGTCGGGGTGAACCCCGACCTAAACGTTACGCAGGATCGTAGGTCGGGGTTCACCCCGACTATTTCAACGTTTACTTCTGGTCGCAACACTAGGGCAGCGCACGGACCGAGGGGGTTTGAGCCGTCTTGGAAACCGTCCAGTGGACGGTTTCAGGCGAAAACGGGCGAAGCCCCTGGGGCGCGGAAGTCAGCGAGCAATGGTAGGGCAGCGCCCGGACCTCGGGGTGGGCGCAGCTACGATCCTGCTTTGCGATGTGGTCCCATCACTGGCAACGGCAATGCGGGGTGCGAGGTTACAAAAGCGCCCTCCCCATGGGGGAGGTCCGGGCGCTGCCCGAGCAAGCTCGGGCGGACTCAGATTTCAGCTGTTCGGATCAACCTAGACCAAGGCTATTCAATATAGCTGCAACAAGGACAGCAGTGAGGACGGCCACAACAATCGTCGGTATGTTCGCAAGCACATTCTGAATCCATCTGCGGACAGGATGGAGTGCCATATCTTGTCCTGCCGCAGTTACCCGATAAAGCCATTCTTTCTTGATCGTTCTGCCGTCATCAGTGGTCGGAAAGGGATGACCAAGTTCGAGAAAATCCCTCTGTCCTATTTCCAGCAAAAACCCATCATCAACCAATAGCCTGCAGGCCTCCACTTTCTCTCTGGATTCAGGATCATCTGGAGAGAGCGAACGCGCAGATATCGGCCGCTCGTTGCTTGCAATTGCCGCCTTCAGAATCGCCAATCGGCGTCTTCTGGATGGCAACATCACCTACTCAACCCACCATGCAAAGTCGGCACATCCAGCGCGGCGAACCCGTAATGCCTTAACCAGCGCAGGTCGCTGTCAAAGAACGCCCGCAGATCCGGGATCCCGTATTTCAGCATCGCGATCCGGTCGATGCCCATGCCGAAGGCAAAGCCCTGCCATTCGGCGGGATCGATCCCGCCCGCCTGCAGCACCTTGGGGTGCACCATGCCGGAGCCGAGGATTTCCAGCCAGTCGTCGCCCTCGCCCACTTTCAACGTGCCGCCTTCCCATGAGCAACGGATATCGACCTCGGCCGATGGCTCGGTGAAGGGGAAGTGGGACGCGCGGAAGCGGATGTCGACGTGGTCGACCTCGAAATAGGCCTTCACGAATTCTTCCAGCACCCATTTGAGGTTCGCCATGCTGATGTCGCGGTCGATCGCCAGCCCCTCGACCTGATGGAACATGGGCGTGTGGGTCTGGTCGTAGTCGGCGCGATAGACGCGGCCCGGGCAGATGATGCGGGTCGGCGCGCCGGTCTGTTCCATGCTGCGGATCTGCACCGGGGAGGTATGCGTGCGCAGCACATGCGGCGGGCGGTTATCGCCTTCGCGCCGGTGGGTGTAGAAGGTATCCATCTCGGCCCGCGCGGGATGGTGGCCGGGGATGTTGAGCGCATCGAAGTTGTACCAGTCGCTTTCGATCTGCGGACCTTCGGCGACGCTGAACCCCATATCGGCGAAGATCGCGGTCACTTCCTCGGTGACTTGGCTGATCGGGTGGATCGTCCCCTGACGGCGGGGGCGCGCGGGCAGCGTGACATCCAGCCATTCGCCCCGCAGACGCGCATCGAGGGCGGCATCGGCCAGTGCGGCTTTCTTGGCAGACAGCGCGCTGTTGATCTCGTCCTTGAGGGCATTCAGCGCAGGGCCGGCGGTCTGGCGTTCCTCGGCGCTCATCTTGCCCAATTCCCGCATCATCAGGCTGATCTCGCCCTTCTTGCCCACCGCCTGCAGGCGCAGGTCCTCGATCGCGGCCTCGTCGGCGGCATCGGCAATCAGGGACAGATATTTGTTCTTGAGATCATCCATCGCGGGCTTCCTTGCAAAGACAGATGCGAGGTAGCGAAATGGGGGCGCGGTTGCAAGCGGCAGAGGGATCAACGGCGCCCCACAGCGCCCTTGCGCAAAAAAGAAACCGCGCAGTGTCCCGCGCGGTTCCGGTCTATCGCGATGCAGCCCGCCTTACGCAGGCAGCGCATCCTTTGCCTTGCCGACGATGGTCGCGAATGCCTCGGGCTCGTTCACGGCGAGATCGGCGAGGACCTTGCGGTCGACCTCGATGCCGGCCAGAGCCAGACCGTTGATGAACTTGGAATAGTTCAGGCTTTCGTCCACCGCACGCACACCGGCGTTGATCCGCTGGATCCACAGGGCGCGGAAGTTGCGCTTGCGGTTGTGACGGTCGCGGGTTGCATACTGGTTGGCCTTGTCGACGGCCTGCTTGGCGACCTTGAAGGTCTTCGAGCGGCGATCGTAATATCCTTTGGCGGCGTCCAAGACTTTCTTGTGACGACGGTGAGTGACGGTTCCACCTTTAACGCGCATCTCTCAAATCCTTCCGTATCAGCGTGCGTATGGCATCATTGGCTTGATGATACCTTCATCAGCCTTTGACAGCGTTGTCGTACCGCGTGCGTTACGAATGAACTTCTTGGTGCGCTTGATCATGCCGTGGCGCTTGCCCGCCTGGGCAGCGACGACACGACCCGAGGCCGTCGTCTTGAACCGCTTCTTGCAGCTCGATTTGGTCTTCATCTTCGGCATTTCCGTCTCCTCTTTCGGGTCGGTCTGAACGCGCGACTCGGCATGCCATATCGGCCGGCCGCGCGGGTGAAGGCTGCGCTATACGGCGCATCGGTTCATGTTGCAAGAGGTGTCAGTTCAGAATGCGGCCCAGAACCTCGACCACGACATCATCGGTATTGGCGATGGTGTAACGGCTTTGGTCTTCCTGCATGGCATAGGCGATCCCCAAGCCCCCCGCCACGGCCAGCACCAGCGCAAAGGTCGGCCAGCGCCGGTCGGACAGGGCACTGACAAGCGCCGGAATGGAAAAGAGCGCCAGCAGCAGCCCGCCCACAAATATCAGATCGAGATCCATTTACCTTGCCCCGTTTCCGTCGGTCCCCTGCGGGACCTTACTCTGAAGCGGCGGCGTAGAGCAAACTTTCCGCGCAAGGTGCGACCCGCAGGATGTTGGTGGAGCCCGGCGTGTTGAAGGGCACACCGGCAGTGACGACGATCATGTCCTCTTCGGTGGCAAGGTTCAGCGCCTTCGCGGCGCGCACGGCGGCGA
This sequence comes from Yoonia sp., assembly GCF_036770585.1. Taxonomy (GTDB): domain Bacteria; phylum Pseudomonadota; class Alphaproteobacteria; order Rhodobacterales; family Rhodobacteraceae; genus Yoonia. The sequence continues at coordinate 3,545 of NZ_DAIPIW010000103.1, forward strand.
TCACCGCGTCCTTGAAACGGTCGACCGGGCCGCTCATCGCGACATTCATGCCCCATGACAGGCAAAGCCTGCGCGCGGTCCTGATCTGGTTGGTCAGCGCCACGATCGGCACGCGCGGGCGCTCGCGCGAGACCAGAACGGCAGTGGTGCCGGATTGCGAGAAACAGCAGATTGCCTTGACGTCGGTCTTTTCGGCGATTTCACGCGCGGCAGAGACGATCCCGTCCGCAACAGTGACACCGCCCGACCTGCGCGAGGCCTCGATGATCTCGGTATAGGTCGGATCGGCTTCGACCTCGGCGGCGACGTTGCTCATGGTGGTGACGGCTTCGATCGGATAGGACCCGGCAGCGGATTCCGCCGACAGCATGATCGCATCGGCGCCTTCGTAGATCGCCGTGGCGACGTCCGAGACCTCGGCCCGGGTCGGCATCGGCGATTCGATCATCGATTCCAGCATCTGGGTCGCCACGATCACCGGCTTGGCTGCCGCGCGGCATTTGCGCACCAGCTGTTTCTGGATCGGCGGCACGTTCTGCACGGGCAGTTCGACGCCCAGATCGCCGCGCGCGACCATGATCCCGTCCGAGGCCTTCAGGATGTCGTCAAAGGCCTTCACCGCGTTCGGCTTTTCGACTTTCGACAAGATCGCCGCTCGGCCCTTGACCAGCGCGCGCGCCTCTTCCACGTCGGCGGCACGCTGCACGAACGACAAGGCCAGCCAGTCGACGCCCAGCTCGCAGACGAATTCCAGATCCTTGCGGTCCTTCGGCGAGAGTGCGGCCAAGGGCAACGTCACATCCGGCACGTTCACGCCCTTGCGGTTCGAGATCATGCCGCCCACGATCACCTCGCAATCGGCAAATGTCGCGCCGCAGTCCTTGACCCGCAGCTTGATCTTGCCGTCATTCACCAAGAGATGCGCGCCGGGTTCCAGCGCGTCGAAGATTTCTTTGTGCGGCAGTTTCACCCGCGTCGCGTCACCCTCGGCATCGTCGAGATCGAGGCGGAAGGCCGCGCCCTCTTCCAGCATCTCTTCGCCGTTCTTGAAGACGCCCACACGCAACTTCGGCCCCTGCAGGTCGGCGAGGATCGCGATGGGGCTGTCGAGGTCCTTTTCCACCTGCCGGATGATCTCGTGCCGGCGTTTGATCTCTGTGTGGTCCCCGTGCGACATGTTCAGGCGGAACACATCGGCACCGGCCTCGTGCAGGGCGCGGATCATTTCGTAATCGTCCGAGGCAGGGCCCAGCGTGGCGACGATTTTCACATTGCGGTGGCGTCTCATGGCAAATCCTTCAGAGCATCTGCGGCGTTAGCGGTAACAGCACGCGTTGCGCCCTTATTGCGCAATTCACTTCCGCGTTCAACTCGGGCGTTTTGACAAAAACGGGCAAAGCAGCACTTTTGTCCCACACCGCTCTAGCCTATGAGCGGTGACAAAGGAATGACAGAGACATGACTGACGAACCCTACGAGGTCATCGGCGCCGACAGGCCCGGCCGGTGGCTTGTGGCCTGCGACCATGCGACCAATCTTGTGCCCGACTGGGTCAATGGCGGCGACCTTGGCCTGCCGCCCGAGGATATGGAACGCCACATCGCCTATGACATCGGCGCGGCTAGCGTCACGCGCAAGCTGGCCGCTCTTCTGGACAGCCCCGCGATCCTGTCGCGGTTCTCGCGCCTTGTCTGTGACCCCAACCGTGGCGAGGACGACCCCACGATCATGATGCGCCTTTATGACGGCACGATCATCCCCGCCAACAAGACCGCCAATGCGGCCGAGGTCGAGGAACGCTTGCGCCGCCTCTATCGCCCCTATCACGCGGCCTATGCCGACCTTGCCAACAAGATTGCGGGGCCGGTGATCTGTGCGGTGCACAGCTTTACCCCGCGCCTGCGCGGCCGCCATCCCCGCCCTTGGGAGGTCGGCATCCTGCATGCCACCGACGATCCGTTTTCCACCGCCATCATCGACGCCTGCCGTGCCCAAGGCTGGTGCACCGGCGACAACGAACCCTATGCCGGCCACCTGCCCGGCGACGCCGTGGACCGCCACGCCCTGCAACCGGGACGCCCGAATGTGCTTATTGAGTTACGGCATGACCTGATTGCGGATGACGCAGGCCAGACACTCTGGGCAAACCGGCTGGCACCACTATTATCGCGTGTATTGGAACAATCCAGCCTCTAGGGGAGAGAGATGGACGACCAGACCAAGCTGGAACTCGAAGCCGCCGCCTTCCGCCGCCTGCAAAGGCACCTGATGGAAGAACGGACGGACGTGCAGAACATCGACATGATGAATCTTGCCGGTTTCTGCCGGAACTGCCTCGCCCGTTGGTATCAGGAAGCCGCGACCGAACGCGGCATCGCAATGTCGAAAGAGGAAGGCCGCGAGGCCTTCTACGGCATGACCATGGCCGAATGGAAAGCCAATTATCAGACCGAGGCCACAGATCAGGCCAAGGCCGCCTTCAAGGATACACACGGGTAGATCATGCTCGAACGGCTCAAGGCCTTTTTCCGCAATCCCTCGGGCTATCACACGCCCCTGCCTGACGCGGATGCCGCCCATGCGATGGGCGCGCTTCTGGTGCGTGCCGCCAAGGCCGACCACGCCTATGTGTTCGAGGAAATCGCCGCCATCGACAAGGTGCTGGCCAAGCGCCACGGGCTGAACCCCGTCAAGGCCGCCAAGATGCGCGCCGAATGCGAGGTTCTGGAAAAAGCCATTCCCGCAAGGGGCGATATCGCCGTGATCCTCGAAAAGGCGATCAGCACCGAAGAAAAAGAGGCGGTGCTGCTGGCGCTTTGGGAAATCGTCTATGCCGACGGCTACAAGCACGAGATCGAGGACGGCCTGATGCACAGGGTCGAAGAGATTTTCGGCGTGACCGTGGAACGCGCGCGCGAACTGCAAGAGCAGGTCGAGGGGTGACCATGCGGTCGGGCCACGTGCAGGGGTTCGATCTGCCGCGCGGGTGCCTGATGACCACGGGCGTGATCCTTGCGGTGGCGGTCGGTTTGGTCGCGGTTCTGATCTGACCGCGACACCCGCGACTACAGCCTGATCACATATTCCTTGGTCGTCGTTTCCACGACCTCCCACGTCCCCACAAACCCCGGACGGATCACGAAACTGTCGCCCGCCCGCACCGCGAAGGCCGCGCC